>NZ_LVWH01000213.1:0-28246 GCF_001909045.1 Paenibacillus sp. P3E
GGGGTACGGGGGTACGGAGGCCCCACAGCCTAAACCACCCGACTTTGGCCGCAGCCTGCCTTCGTAACTCATTAGGCATGGTTCCACCACCCACGGCTCCACGGAAAGAGCCTGACGCGTAGTTCAACGTCAGGCTCTTTTGCCGAGTGTGCTGCCAAGCGCTTGTACAGACCCGTTCCCGGAGCCTCGCACAGCAGCAACAATAGATGATTTTCCAGCTTATCCAGCTCTTCCAGCTCTTCCAGCTCTTCTAGCTCTTCTAGCTTATCCAGCTTTTCTAGCTCTTCTAGCTTATCCAGCTTTTCTGGACCTTCCAGACTTTCCGGATTTCGCAGCTTTCTCGGATTTCATATCTCTTCCAGCTTTCCCGGATTTCACATCTCTTCCATCTTTCCCAACCTTCCCAGCCTTCCCAACCGTTCTATCTCAGCCCAGCCCATTACCAGGTCATCCCTACCCCTTTCGCCACTCACTTCTTGTTCATCTTGAAGCGCAGGAACAGCTCGTTGTAGTGAGCGAGCATCCGTTTGCCGAGGTTGTCGTAGACCTCCAGCTTGTCGGTGATTTCGGCGGGCGGGTAGAAGCGGGTATCCCCGGAGATATCCTCGGGAAGCAGCTTCAGCGACGGAATGTTGGGAGTGGAGTAACCGACATACTCTGCGTTTTTGGCGGCCACATCGGGGCGGAGCATGAAGTTGATGAACTTGTGTGCCCCTTCCACGTTGGCTGCCTTGCGCGGAATGACCATGTTATCGAACCATTTGTTCGAGCCTTCCTTTGGCACCACGTAATCCAGCTTGTCGTTCTGGTCCATGATTTCCGAAGCATCGCCGGACCATACGATCCCAACAGCCGCTTCTTCATTCGCCAGCAGCATCTTGATCTCATCGCCGACAATCGCCTTCACGTTAGGGGAGAGCCTGTCAAGCTTGGTCAGCGCCTCCTGCAGATGCTCCTCATTCTTGTCGTTGACCGAATAGTGCAGGCTGTTCAGCGCCATACCCATGACCTCGCGGGCACCATCCACAAGGAAGATATTATTCTTCAGCCTGCTGTCCCACAGGGAATCCCAGCTGCTGAAATCCATACCCTTGGTCATGTCCGGGTTGAAGATAATCCCGACCGTCCCCCAGAAATAGGGCACGGAATACACGTTCCCCGGATCGAACGACAGATTCATAAACCGCGAATCGATGTTGGCCAGATTCGGAATCTTGCTTTTATCCAGCGGCAGCAGCAGGTTCTCTTCCCGCATTTTGGCAATGGCGTAGTCGGACGGGACCACAACATCGAAGTTCGTACCGCCCTGCTCAACCTTGGTCAGCATAGCTTCATTGGAGTCAAACGTCTGGTAGATGACCGTGATTCCGGTCTCTTTCTCGAACTGCTTCAACAGCTCAGGCTCAATATAATCGCCCCAGTTGTAGATGGTCAGCGTATTCCCCCCGGAATATCCCTCAGCCGAGTTCAGCCGGGCCGCGAGGAACATCAGCCCGAAGGCCACAATAAGAATCGCCAGAAAGGCATTTACCAGTTGCTTCATCTAGGCACCCCCATTTCGGCGGCAGGCTCGGTGAGCGGAGCTGCCGGGCGGTTCTTGCGGCGGTTCAGGAAGTAATACCCGGTCACCAGCAGAATGGTGAACAGGAAGATGAGCGTCGACAGCGCATTGATCGACAGAGATACACCTTGCCGCGCGCGGGAGTAGATCTCCACCGACAGCGTGGAATATCCATTCCCGGTGACAAAGAATGTCACCGCAAAATCATCCAGTGAATACGTCAGGGCCATGAAAAACCCGCTGAAAATCCCCGGTTTGATAATCGGCAGCACGACCTTCGTCAGCACATCACGGCGGCTGGCCCCGAGATCCCGGGCCGCATCGGTCAGCGTTGGACTCATCTCCTGCAGATGCGGCAGGATCATCAGCACAGCAATCGGCACACTGAATGCCACATGCGAGAGCAGGACTGACGTGAAGCCGAGCTTAACGCCAACAATGGTGAACAGGATGAGAAAGGAGGCCCCGATAATGACGTCGGGACTGACGATTAGCACATTGTTGAGCGAGAGCAGCGTGTTTTTGGCCCGCCGGCTGCGGACACGCTGAATGGCCAGTGCGCCGATAATCGCGATCAGCGTGGCAATCGCCGAAGACAGCAGCGCAATGACCAGTGTGTTGATGACAATAATCATCAGCCGGGTATCCTGAAGGACCTCGCGGTAATACTCCAGCGTGAAGCCCTTGAATTCATGCATCGTGCCCCCGCTATTGAACGAGTAATACATCAGATACAGAATCGGTGCATAGAGCACGGCGAAGACCAGAACCAGATACAGGTTGGCAAATCCGTTTTTATTCCTCACTAGCGCACCCCTTTCCGTGAACCGCCCGTCAGCACCATGAACAGCGCCATAATGACGATCAGGAAGACGGCAACGGTAGAGCCCATGCCCCAGTCCTGTGTGACCAGAAAATGCTGCTCAATCGCGGTACCCAGGGTAATCACACGGTTGCCGGCGATAAGGCGCGTAATCATGAACAGCGATAAGGCCGGAATGAACACCGCCATGCAGCCGGAACGCACTCCCGAGATCGTCAGCGGGAAAATTACCCGCCGGAAGGTCGTCCACCCGGATGCGCCCAAATCGCGCGCGGCATCTACCAACGACAAATTCAGCTCCTCCAGAGCGCTGAAGATCGGCAGGATCATGAACGGAATAAAGATATACACCGACACAAATACAAAGCTGAAACCCGTAAACAGAATCTGCTGTTCCCCGATCCCGAGCAGGTCGAAGAAATTATTAATCGGCCCAAAGGTGCCAAATATCCCGATGAACGCATACGTCTTCAGCAGCAGATTAATCCAAGTGGGGAGAATAATCAGCAGCAGCCACAGCTGCTTATGCTTGGTCCGTGTGAGCAGATAAGCTGCCGGATAAGCAACCAAAAGCGAGAACACCGTGATCAGGAATGCATACCAGAAGGAGTTAAGCATCATCCGCATATATACTGGTGTGAAGAAATTAATATAGTTATCCAGAGTGAGATGCCCGTCCAGGTCAAACAGGGAATAATAGAGGACCAGCAGCACCGGTGCGATGACAAACAGCGCGATCCACAAGTAATAAGGGATGAGAACATACGACCGGCCCTTACTGTTCATGGCTTTCCACCTCGCCGTACGCTTCCAGACGTTTGTCGAATTCTTCCTCCGTTTCACCGAAACGCATGACATGAATCGCTTCAGGGTCAAAATAAAGCCCGATTTCGCTGCCGACCTCGGCCTTCCGGGTAGAATGGACCAGCCACTCATGGCCGGATTCATCATAGCAGCTGATCTCGTAGTGTACACCCCGGAACAGCTGGGAATCTACGCGCACACGCAGCTTGCCCTGCTCAAGTGTGGCGATTTCCAGATCCTCAGGACGAATGACAATCTCTACCGCTTCATTCCGTTTGAGTCCCGCATCGACACATTCAAACCGGTGCCCGCCCCACTCCACGAGGTAGTCGTCAATCATCACACCCGGCACAATATTCGACTCTCCGATGAAATCGGCCACGAAGCGGTTGATTGGCTCATCATAAATATCATTGGGCGTGCCGCTCTGTTCGATCCGTCCGCCGTTCATGACGAAGATCCAGTCCGACATCGCGAGCGCCTCTTCCTGGTCATGGGTCACGAAGATAAAGGTAATACCCAGCCGTTGCTGCATTTCCCGCAGAATATATTGCATCTCAGTACGAAGCTTCAGATCCAGCGCAGATAACGGCTCATCCAGCAGCAGCACCTGTGGCTCGTTGACGATGGCGCGGGCAATCGCTACACGCTGTCTTTGTCCGCCGGACATTTCATTAATGGCGCGCTGATCGTAGCCTACGAGGTTCACAAAGCGCAGCGCTTCCTGCACCTTTTGCGTGATCACATCCTTCTTAAGCTTTTTAATACGCAGTCCGAAGGCCACATTCTCGAATACGTTCAGGTGCGGAAACAGGGCATAATCCTGAAAAACCGTATTGACCTGGCGTTCGTTGGCAGGAATGTGGTTGATCATTTGGCCATTGAGAACGATCGAGCCTTCCGTGGGTTCGGCGAAGCCGGCGATCAACCGCAGAATAGTCGTCTTGCCGCAGCCCGAAGGGCCCAGCAGGGTATAGAACTTGCCGCGTTCGATCTCGAAGCTGACGCCTTTTAGTACCGGCTCTTCATCGTCGTATTGTTTAACCACCTGGTCAAAAGAAATAATAGTGCCTTCCGGGGTAGCTATAGCTAACAACCTCCCTTACCTTATGTAATACAACCTATTTTACCCGCTTCTTGCGGGAGGAAATCGAAATGGCATGCTCAGCGCGAATAAGCGACAGTTCCCCCCTTCCTTCGACATACTTCCATAATATACAGCATAAAGGATAAGTCCTATATATGCGATAGCATTCATTGGTGAAAATCAGCACCGGAAACTTAACAAGTTCGTAAAAATTAAGGCTCTTCCGGCCCGTTTTGCGGTGCTATAATGAAAACGGCTGAAAGTCATTTCATTTTTTCTCTTAATAACCTGAAAGAAGATGACCCTCATGAACGAAGGATTACAGGACCGCCTGGAGAAATTCGGACTGTCTTTATATATGATACGCGTTACACTGGCTGCTTCACTCTCCTGGCTGACGGTGCACACCCTGTACGAGGACAGCTACTTATATTTCGCTCCACTGGCGGCAATTCTGATCACTCAGGGAAGCGTCAAGGCTTCCTTTGAAAAAGGTGTATACCGGATGACCGGCGTTGTGCTGGGCGGAATTGTGAGCTTGATCGTGGGACGATTCTTCGATGTCGGAGCGCTCTCCATTCTGCTGATGCTGCTGGTTGGCATCGGAGTCGCTACTGCCTGCCGGATTAATATCCAAGCCATCTCCCAGGTCGGTGTAACCTCTGTTCTGGCCCTTACCTTCTATCATGACCATTATATCGAGTGGCGGGTCGCCGAAACGCTTATCGGAGTCATTATTGCGCTAATCATCAATATGATTATCGTTCCGCCTAAGGGGTTCGTCAAGGTGAAAGGCTTGGCACTCGAAGGCAGTCTGCTGCTGGCTGATGCCCTAAGCGGCCTTGCGGGTGGCGGACGGGGAGCGCCTCCGGTTTCGGATACGCTGGCACGTTCCGCTTCGCTGCTGGCCAAGAGCGAGCAACAGCAAAAGGAACTACATTATACCCTAACGCATTACCAGTGCCGCAGCGAGCTTCGCGGACTCTCCCAGGCCACTGCACATCTCAAACAAATACAATGCTATGTCAAGGAGATCAGCTCAGAAATTGCGCTGCTGCCAACACATCATGCTGCGGCTGACTGGATGGCAGAGATCGTAACTGCCACCGCAGACTGTATCGCGCTCTATGGTACCAAAACACTCTCAGATGCCGAAAGTCAGCATTCGCTTCCCGAGTCACTGCGCCGGGCCCGTGATCTTCAGCTAGCCTGGTTCTCGGAGCTGCAGGGACAATGCTCACTGACCTCCATCCGCGATCTCGGCGCGGTCTTCTCCCACCTGAACCGGGTGCTGGAGGAAATCGAACAGGCCGACTACGTGGTGATATCAGCCGCACCGCAGAACAGCAAGACTGAGGCAGCCCGCGCTATACACTTCATACAAAAAGGACTCTCCCACAAGCTTTAGGCTTGGGAGCGTCCTTTTTTTCTGGAGTATCGGCCATAATCCCCCGCTAAATCCCCTTTTAGTTTAGAATTCAATAAACAGAAAAAAATCCTTAATTACATTTAATTTACAATAAATCAACAATTAGTTACATTTATCATTATTTATAGTCTAAATCAATTATTCCAGTTGAAAATTCGCTACTTAAGTACTAGAATTAATGTTGTTTGCTGAAGTTTTTATTGGACAGAGTGCCAGTATTGACCATTTTTTTGTCGATTGTAGTCGATTTAAATGGGCCTTGTACTGAGTATATATCATTGATCTATTCCTAAAGGCAAACTGTCTGAAAGGACAGGACGCAAAGCCATGGGCCTAAGAGTACAGTTATTGCTGTTTTATGGTCGCCAGGTTGCCAATAGAGACGCCATTTGGTCGGATATCCCAAGATATCGCATCACGGCTCCATGATGTTCTTTCTGTACAGATACCATTGATTATACGAAAAGTGAGGTTACGAGAATGCCGCAGCATATTATCGAACGTTCACGGTACGAGTTCATTGCTTCCATGCTTCTTGGAAAGCACGATCTCATGGATCTTTATTCTGTGGATGCTCAGACGTTTGGCGGAACAGACAGAGCGAAGAACGGCGTTATCATTATCCAGAACAACCAAATTTTCATCACCCCTCCTCTGCCTGGCGGCATGCCGGCTGTAATTTCAGCTGTCCATCCCGTAATTCTTAAGATCAATGGACAAACCCTCACAGAGCCAACTCCAATCACGTCTGCAGATGATCTCACCTGGGAGATTTGCGAGAAGCCACAATACCAGATTACCGTATCCGATGATAAGCTCAAAGTGTACTTTACGCTTTACCGTGCCGAAAGATATGCCTGGAACCTGGTCAACAGTCCGGCTTCAGCCAATGTCACTGTACGTGCAGAAATGAACCGTGATTCCTTGTTGTCCGTTCTGTCGATAGCGCAGATTATGTCTGGCCTTGAGAAAAGCTCCATTGTCAGCTCGCTCAACATCCCCGCTCTCTATGAGGAGCTGAACAACCCGACCTATCTTCCTGTCTGCATAGCAGAAGGCAAGGCTCCCGTACCCGGGACCAATGCGAGGCTGGAGCTGCTGTTTCCGAAGAAAATAGAAAATGCATTTAAGGGGACATGCCTTTCTGAAGATGAATCCTGCCACGGTGAATTCCTTACTGTCCAGGAAGGCGAAGTGTTTGCACAGAAGCTGCCACCCCAAGAGGGCCTGCCTGGATTCACCGTGTACGGAGGTGTCCTTCCCCCGCCCCCGCCGCGGGACCTTACTCTATTGACCGGACATTATGCGTCACTGCTTCCGGGGGGACAGATCTCTGCCCGCTGTAAAGGCAGACCGCGTATTACCGGAAACGGAACCTTTGTGAAAACGATTGATTTCCCCCAAACCTATGTGGTTCCGCAGAATGATGCCGTGGAACCAGCCACCATCAGGTTCCCGGGAGATGTCATTGCAGCTCATCCTCTGAACAAGAACACGGTGATTGAAGCCTTGGGTAATGTATACATATACGGTGACGTTCACAATTCCAGAATTGCAGCAACAGGCAGTATATTTATCAGCGGCAAGGCCGTCGATAGTGAATTGTATGCCGGAGCGTTCGGCGCCGCACACCACCGTCTGTGCAGCTTTTCTGAGCTGCTGATCCAAGAGATCTCCAGTCTGAGAGAAGCAGCTAAGAACCTTGCCGAGACGGTCGAGTCCACGATGCAGACGGTAAAGTACGGCCTAGTCATTATGCTGCTGCTGGAAAGCAAATATGAGCATCTTCCCCTTCTGATTAGCGATATGCGGGAACTGTTGTCGGACTTGAGCGCTGACTACCCGCAGGATACCAAAATTGTGAGGCACATGATGGATATTTTTCTGAGACCCGGACATTTTACCGACCTCATTACGGATGCGGGAATAGGCTCTTTTCTGAGTCTGCTTAAAAACCTTATCGAGGGAATCTCCCTCATGCAGGAGGAGCAAGTCCGGATCGATATTTCGGGGGCACAGAACAGCATCATTAAATCCGGCGGAGATATCCATATTCATGGGGAAGGGATTGGCCGGAGCACGCTGTGTTCCTGCGGCGATATTTATTTTGCGAAGGATGGTTCCATGTGCTCCGACTCCGCTATGGAAGCAGAGGGAACGATCACAGCTCAGAATGTCAGCGGTGAGTCCCTTCCCGGATCGCTCCTTGTGGCAGGCCAGCAAATCACAGCTAGCGCCATTCATAATGCATCAGTAACCATAGACGGGTATTCCTTAGAGATTGCTAAACCCGGCGGGGGAATTACGTTTACAGCCAAGAGCCTGAAACAAAAATGCAGAGAATCCGGCGCTATTCCCATCGAATAACCACCAGAATCCTCTACATACAGCATGAATCGCCAAAAAAACAAAGAGACCCTGCAGAGCCGCGTGGCGGCATCCTGCTGGGTCTCTTTTCCGAGCGCTCAAGATTCGTACTGGGGTCTTTCTAGCTCAAACGTCCGGCCGATGGCCGCATAAGAAGCTCCGGCAAGACGGCTGACCGGCTTCAGCTTAGCAGCGTCAATGCGCCCGCCCTGAATCAGTTCATCCTCTATATAGAAACAGAGCACTTCACCGACCAGCATATCGCAGTGTCCCAGCTCCACATGCCGCACGAGACGGCATTCCATGGCGATCCTGCACTCCTCTATACGCGGAACCCGGATCATCTGCCCGGGTATTGGCGTAAGTCCGGCCAACTCCACCTCGCTGATGCCTTCAGGGGCATTGATCGAGGTGTGATTAATAGCGCCAACATTATCCTCGTCCACGATATGTACAACAAACTCTCCATTTCCCAAAATGTTGCTTGCGGTGTGCTTCATCTCTCCGGTTGCCTTGCGCACACAGGAGATCATAATCATTGGAGGTTCATCATTCACAATATTAAAAAAGCTAAATGGGGCGGCGTTCACTACGCCTTGTTCGTTCATCGAGGTGACAAAGGCAATGGGCCGGGGAATAATACTGCCGATCAGCAGCTTGTAGTTATCATGCGCCGTTTGTTCAGAAGCTTTGATATACATGGTACACCTCCAATTAATGAGTAGGACGTCTTAGGGTTCTTCGGCTTATTCTAACATTAACCAGAACAATGCTGCTCACAATAAGCAGCAGGCCAATCACCAGATTCAAGGTAATCTGCTCATGCAGCAGCACTACACTTGAACCGATGGAGATTAGCGGAATCAGGAAGGTGAACGAACCTACTCTTCCCGCCTCCCCATCCTTAATAAGATTGAAATATACCATCCAGCCCAGGGCAATCACAAATACGGAAATAAACAGGGTGTTCAAGATAAAAGCCGCATTCCAGGTGATATCCGCCCAGCTCTCGGTCACCGACCCTGCAGCCAGCAGAATGATGCCGCCGATCATAATCTGCATGGCGGTCATCCAGAGCATATCTACCCGCGCCGCATTGCGTTTGGTATAGACGGTGGCAAACGCCCAACTGAGCGCACTGGCCAAGGCGAGCACAATTCCCTGGACCGAGATGCTCCCGTTGAAGCCGCCGATGCTGAGCGAGGCCACGCCGAGGAAACCAAGCAGGAGACCGGCCAGCTTCAGGCCGTACATGCTCTCCCCCAGCCAGATCCAGGCGAAGATACCGAGCAGCACCGGCTGCAGGAAGACGATGGCCGAGAACAGGCCGGAGGGCACATACTGCAGGCCAATGGTCTGGAAGCCATAATAGAAGACGATACTTAGAAAAGCCGAAATCAGATATACAGGCCACAGCCGCTTAAAATCAAGCTTCTTCCACTTCGGAAGCGCAGCGAATATCAGAATTATACCGGCGATCACGGTTCGGATGCCGGCAAACAAAAGCGGCGGAGCGTAATGTAGAGCAATTTTGGAAAGAGGCCAATTGATGCCCCAGACAATAACCAGAAAGATAAGCAAAGCAATGGTTTTTCTCTGCTGATGCATGTATTCACCTCTTGTTCTATTTTCAACCTAATGATACATTAAAATTAGTTATAATTGAAATGAATTATACTCATAAGGGGCATACCAAATCTGATATGAACAATACTCAAATTCGTTTGTTTGTCAGCATCGCCGAAAGCGGCAGCTTCACCAAAGCCGGATTGGAAATGAATATGACCCAGCCGGCAGTCAGCCGGGCAATCTCTGCACTGGAGGCGGAGCTTGCGGTAAAGCTGCTGCTGCGGGACCGGCGCAACGGGCTGATGCTGACCGATATTGGCAAGCGCGTCCTTGTTGTTTTCCGTGAGATTCTGATCGGGTATGACAAAGTGGAACAGGAGATCGCCGCTGAGAAGGGGCTAGAGAAGGGGCTGATCCGGATCGGGGCATTTCCGGTTGCCTCGGCCCACCTGGTACCGAAGATTATTCGCGAAATCGCGGCAAGCTACCCCGAAATTGAGATCAGGCTGTTTGAAGGAACCGTAGCCGAGGTGAAGGAATGGCTGGAAGCCCGGATCATCGATGTGGGACTGATCATTCCGCCGGAAGGGGAGTTCGACTCCGTTCCGCTTTATCGGGAGAAGCTGTATGCTGTACTCCAGGATGACCATCGGCTCCGGCACAAGCACGTCATTTGCGTGAAGGATCTGGAAGATGAGCCGATGCTGATCTGCAGATCCGGGTATGAGCCTCCGGTAGTTGATTTATTCAAGAGGGGTGACAGTAACCTCAATGTAAAATATGAGGTCAGCAGCTATATGACTGCACTGAGTATGGTGAAGGAAGGGCTGGCTGTGGGCGTGATGTCCCAGCTCTCACTGCTCTCGCTTCCTCCGGGTGTGATTATCCGGGAGCTTGCTCCCGATGCCTACCGGGATATTCATCTCGCGGTCAACTCCCTTGCAGAAGTTTCGATTGCCGTCAGATTGTTCATGGATACCGCACTGCGGCTAACCTCGGAGTCCGGTACTGCTGTACCCCCGTCTATCCAGGGCGGACGAGTATAGCTGTTCAGATGGAATGAAAAAGGAGTGAGATGAAGTGAAAATTAATCGTTTGGGCCACAGCGGGTTGCAGGTCTCTGCGCTGGGCCTCGGAACCAATGCGTTCGGAAAAAGAGCCGATGAGCAGACCTCCATTGACATTGTTCATGCCGCGCTCGATCTGGGAATTAACTTTATAGATACCGCGAATATTTATGCCGGGACAGAATCGGAGCGAATTATCGGACTGGCGCTTGAGGGGAGACGGGAGAAAGCGGTCCTGGCTACCAAGGCAGGGCTGCCGGTACATGGAGGACCCGGGGGCAGCGGCTCTTCCCGTCATCATCTGATGCAGGAGCTGGAGGGAAGCCTACGCCGCCTGAAGACAGACTATGTGGATCTGTATCAGATACATACCTTCGATCCCTATACACCGCTGGAAGAAACCCTCCGTACCTTAGATGATATGGTATCCGCAGGCAAGGTCCGCTATATCGGCGCTTCCAATTATGCCGCCTGGGAGCTCATGAAGGCACTGGGAATTAGCGAAGCCCGCAATCTGGTCAAGTATGTCTCCATTCAGACCAGCTATTCTCTTGCCGACCGCACACCAGAGGGCGAGCTGCTTCCCCTCTGTCTGGATCAGGGAATCGGCATTATCCCTTACTTCCCGCTGGCCGGAGGCATACTCACCGGCAAATATGGCGGGAGCGGGCCCGCTCCTGCCGGCTCCAGAGCGCAGACCGATCCGAACTTCAGCCGCTTCCTGACCACAGACCGGATCGCTCTTGGCAATACGGTCGGAGGCGTCGCCACTGAGCTGGCGACCTCCCCAACTGTGCTGTCGCTGGCCTGGCTGATGCACCAGCCGGCCGTCTCTACCGTCATTGTCGGCGCTACGAAACCCGCGCAGCTGCAAGAAAGCATCCAGAGCGCTGCGCTCGCTCTGGATGCCGGCAGCCTGCACCGGCTGGACGAAGCCAGCCGGGCCTTCCGGCACGGCGAGCCGTTCGCCTACTACCGGCTGCCGTAACGGAAGCGGCATAAGAAAAAAGGGCTGGCCAAGGGCATCCTAACGGGCCTTTGTTTTGGTACCGAAGGCCGAATTCAAAGGTATAAATACCTTTGGTTGAACAGACTGGGCTCACTTGGCCACATTCAAAGGTATAAATACCTTTGGTTGAACAGACTGGGCTCACTTGGCCACATTCAAAGGTATAAATACCTTTGGTTGAGCAGACTGGGCTCACTTGGCCACATTCAAAGGTATAAATACCTTTGGTTGAGCAGACTGAGCTCACTTGGCCACATTCAAAGGTATAAATACCTTTGGTTGAGCAGACTGAGCTCACTTGGCCACATTCAAAGGTATAAATACCTTTGGTTGAGCAGACTGGGCTCACTTGGCCACATTCAAAGGTATAAATACCTTTGGTTGAGCAGACTGAGCTCACTTGGCCACATTCAAAGGTATAAATACCTTTGGTTGAACAGACTGGGCGAACTGTGTGGGGCTCACAGCTCGCACAGTTCCCTTAGGCGCATGCCAGTCACAGTTCATCTGTGGAGCCAACGGCGGCAGATCAATCACGAAAACAGCGATTCTCCAATATCGGAGAATCGCTGTTTTGCATGACTATAAATGGTTGCTTTATTTCAAGAAAGAGCACTTGTTACACAGCAGCGATAAAATGCTCCATATCCTCTTTTACAGTTGTAATACCGCTAATCCCGAAGGTGTCTACCAGCACCTGGGCCACGTTCGGGGAGAGGAAGGCCGGCAGCGTCGGGCCGAGGTGAATATTCTTGACCCCCAGATGCAGCAGGGCCAGCAGGACAATAACTGCCTTTTGCTCGTACCAGGCAATATTGTAGGCAATCGGCAGATCATTAATGTCATCCAGTCCGAATACCTCTTTCAGCTTCAGCGCAATGACGACCAGAGAATAGGAGTCGTTGCATTGTCCGGCATCCAGCACGCGGGGAATCCCGCCGATCTCACCAAGCGCCAGCTTATTGTATTTATACTTCGCGCAACCCGCCGTCAGGATCACTGTATCCTCCGGCAGTTCGGCAGCGAAATCGGTATAGTAATTCCGGCTCTTCATCCGGCCGTCGCAGCCTGCCATCACGAAGAACTGCTTGATTGCGCCGCTCTGTACCGCTTCTACCACCTGATCGGCCACATTCATTACCGCAGCATGGGCGAAGCCGCCGACAATCTCTCCGGTCTCGATTTCAGTCGGTGCATCGCAGTTCTTGGCCTGTTCAATGACCGCAGAGAAATCTTTCTCTCCGTTCTCATCAGCCGCAATATGCTGCACTCCAGGGAAGCCGGTATGACCTGTGGTGTACAGACGGTTTATATAGCTCTCCTTAGGAGGTACAATACAGTTCGTAGTCATCAGAATCGGACCATTAAAGCTCGCAAATTCCTCGGTTTGCTTCCACCAGGCGTTCCCGTAATTGCCTACGAAATGGCTGTACTTTTTGAAGGCAGGATAATAGTGGGCCGGCAGCATCTCACTGTGTGTATACACATCCACTCCGGTCCCTTCCGTCTGCTTCAGGAGCGCCTCCATATCCTTCAGGTCATGCCCGCTGATCAGAATTCCCGGACGGGCTCCCACGCCGATATTCACCTTGGTGATCTCCGGGTTGCCATAAGTCGTTGTATTCGCCCGGTCCAGCAGCGCCATTACATCCACACCCAGCTTCCCGCATTCCAGAACAAGTGCCGTCAACTCATCACCACTTAGTGTGTCATCCAGTGCCGCAGCCAACCCTTTTTCCATAAAAGCCTGTGCACCGGGTTCATAATAACCCAGCACCGCCGCATGCTCCATATAGGCCGCCATCCCTTTCAGCCCATAGGTCAGCAGCTCGCGCAGGGAACGGATATCCTCATGCTCTGTGGCCAGAACACCTACCTCTTGTGCTTTCAGCATCAGCTCTTCGTCCGTACCGGCAACCCAGAGGGCTGCGTCATGACCGGTAAGGGCAACCTCTGCCCCTGCCAGCTTCAGTCTGTCTCTCCACTGGCCACGAAGCCTCACGCCTTCCCTGATGCTTTCGGTAAAATGCTCCGGGGTGAAGTTTGCATTGGTGATGGTGGCAAACATGCTCCCGGTCATAAATTTCTCCGTAGCCGGATCGGTGATCCCGAGTTCGCGGCCCCGCTGTGCAAAGATCGCAATGCCTTTTAGCGTATACAGCAGCAGATCCTGGAGATTAGCCACCTCGCTGGTTTTGCCGCAGACGCCCTGGATCGTACAGCCTGACCCCTTTGCTGCCTCCTGACATTGAAAACAGAACATTTCGCTCATTCACATTCACTCCTTATGGGTTATTGGAACCTTGCGAGGACCTCTTCATCCCGCCTTTACAGTTACCAGTAATTGTAGTAGACTTTCGTCGAACAATCGGTAACGGATGTTACCGGATACTTAAAATTCAGGAGGAAATCTATGAAACCGCACCCTGCTGTGCTGCAGGCCTGTCTGCTGTTTCGGGGACGGTCTGTGGAAGAGATTGAAGCGCTGCTGCAAAAAATGATCTACACCGTCAGCGAGTATCCGAAGAAAGCCGTAATCCTGGCTGAGGGTGATACGGCTGACCGTCTAGGCATCGTGCTCTCCGGGCGGGTGGAGGTGCAGAAGAACCATCCCACCGGCAGCGGTGTCACCATCGCCCATCTGAATCAAGGGCAGACCATTGGCGAAGCCGTTCTGTTCCGCAGGAACAACAGCGTTCCCGCCACGGCAACCGCCGCTGACCCCTGTACCATTATGTTCATCGGCAAGCAGGAGCTGCTGCGCATGTTCACGGCAGATACAGACATGCTGACCCGGTTCATTGAGAACCTGTCCGAGCGTCTGGTGCTGGTCAACCGGAAGATTGAGATGCTCTCCGCAGGCCCATTGCGGCGCCGGATTGTCGATTTCCTGCTGGAGCAAGCTGAACTGCAGTCTTCCGATCAGATCCGCCTTCCTTTCAGCAGAAAAGAATGGGCAGAGCATTTAAATACAGCAAGGCCTTCACTTTCCCGTGAAATGGGGATTCTGCGTGATCAGGGCTGGATTCAGTTCAAGGGCAGGGAGATTGCCCTGCTGGATATGCTTCAAATGAAGGATTACATTCACAGCGTAGAAGCTGCTCCCGGGGACAACCGCTGAAATACAGAGGATATGAAATGAGCTAAAGAACTTACGTAGGGGGAGAAGAACTGTTATGGAGCGAAAACAAGTGTTTACAGGCTCGCCTTGGGAGTCCACTGTAGGGTACTGCAGGGCCATCCGGGTTGGGACCCGGATTGAAGTGGCAGGAACAACAGCGATGAAGGACGGGGAAGTTGTCGGTAAAGGGGATCCCTATGGGCAGACCCGGTATATCCTGGAGATTATTGAGAAGGCGCTTGGCGAATTGGGCGCAGGCCTCGCAAATGTTGTAAGAACCAGAATGTTTGTTACGGATATCTCCAAATGGGAGGAATTCGGAAAAGCTCATGGGGAGTTTTTCAAGGATATTCAGCCTGTTGCGACAATGGTTGAGGTACAAGCGCTGATCGACCCCGATCTGCTGATTGAAATTGAAGTAGAAGCTATTGCACCCTGAAAAAAGGTACAAATGATTACCCTCTCTACAGTGGCTGCCATCGGCGCTCCAACAACGGCGTTTCTGCCGTTGTTTCAGAGCGGGTTGGCCATTTGCGCTTCGGACATTGACTCTCAAATTCTCCTCAGGTTCAGCCGGCAGTTCTGGCGGCAACCCAGGCGGCGACCTCTTTTTCCGGGATCGGTCTGCTGATAAAGTAGCCCTGGATCTTATCACAGTTTGTACGCTCCAGGAAAGCCAGCTGGTCCTGTGTCTCTACGCCTTCGGCGGTTACGTTCAGTCCCATATCATGTCCGATAGTGACAATGGAGCTGGCCAGCGACATATTGTTCGGTGCATCAATACTGTCGATAAAAGACTTATCGATCTTCAGTGTGGTAATCGGCAGCTGCTTCAGATAGCTCAGCGAGGAGTAACCTGTCCCGAAGTCGTCCAGCGCAATACCAATCCCCTTCTGCTTCAGAGATTCCAGCTTGGAGCTGATCGCTTCGAAGGATTCCATAAAGATTGACTCCGTAATCTCCAGCTCCAGATACTCCGGTGCAAGCCCAGTTTCCCTAAGTATAGTCAGTACCATTTCCGTGAAGTCATCCAGCATCAGCTGGATCACTGAGATATTGACCGAGATGCGATAACCTTCGTAACCCTGTGCGTGCAGCTCCTTCGTGAAGCGGCAGGCATTCCGGAGGACCCATTCGCCAATCGGAACAATCAGCCGGCAATCCTCGGCGATCGTGATAAATGACAGCGGAGACACAAAGCCAAGCACAGGACTATTCCAGCGGAGTAATGCCTCAAAGCCCCAGATGTCTCCTGAGCCGATATCCACCAGCGGCTGATAGTGCAGCGACAACTCATTGTTCGCAATCGCATTTCTTAAGTGATGCTCCACAATCATCCGTTCATCAAAATGCCGCTGCATCTCCTCACCATACATGACATAAGTGCCCTTGCCTTCCTCCTTCGCCTTATACATCGCGATATCGGCATTCTTCAACAGCTCACCGGCACTGGTCCCATTCTCCGGATACCTGGCAATTCCGATACTGACCGAGATATGCACACTGCTGTCATTAAGCTCAAAAGGCTCACCGAAGCCCTGAACCAGCGACTCCGCACAGAAAACCACCTCAGAATATCCGTCAATATCCTTGATCAGAATCACAAACTCATCCCCGCCAAAACGGAAATGCAAACACCGCCCGTCTGATAATTCCAGCAGCCGTTCACCCGCCTTCACCAGCAGCTGATCACCCAAGGTGTGGCCCATGGTGTCATTAATGTATTTAAAGTTATCGATATCGAGAAAAAAGAGTGCGGCTTGCCCGTCCGGATGCTCTTCGATAAAATTCTCCAGCTCTTCAGACAGTGACAGACGGTTTGGCAGACCGCTCAGGATATCGTTATAGGCCAAATACCGGTATTTCTCTTCACTGGTCTGCAGCAGCTCCTGATTCTCCACGACCTTGTTATACTGCTCCAGAAGCTCATCCTGCAGTGCCGTAAGCTCCTCATAAGTGGACTCCAGCTCCTGATAGCTCATTTGGAGCTTACTCTCATAGCCCTTACGGTCCGTAACATCAATCATCGATCCTGCAAAACGGACATACCCTCCGGCTGCATTCCGCAGCACTTTACCCCGGGCCTGAAACCATTTATACTCCCCTGACTTAGAGCGCATCCGGTATTCCGCATAATAATAGGAAGAGCGTCCCTCCAGATGCTGTGACCGCGCTTTTTCCTGCTGCTCTGCATCCTCAGGATGGACAATGTCCCTCCATCCCCCATGGCTCTCATTAATCTCATCACGTTCATAGCCCAGCAGCTCATACCAGCTGTCCGAGAAATAATAGATCATTGTGGACATATCCACGTCCCAGATCACCGCATCCGAACCATAGGCAGCGAGACTAAAGCGCTCATTGCTTTTCTCCAGGTTGCTTCTCATCCGCTTCACCAGCTGGACGTAGAACAACAAGATAAAGATAAAGGTCACCAGCACGGCAAAAGCAGCGATAATGCTCAGAACCAGCGTCTTATAGGTTTCATAGAAGGAAAAAGGTTTGTTGATAATCTCGCTGCCCTTCGGCAGCTTATTCACGGAAATGTCAAAATGCCGAAGCTCGTTATAGTCGAAAACATTCCGTTTGGTGCCATCTGTAACAATGGGCAGTTCATCGGCATGTTCCCCCTGAAGAATACGCAGCGCCAGGCTGGCTGAAGTCTGGCCCTGGATTTTGCCGCTAATCAGGCTTCCGCCAAAAGCTCCATGGTTCAGGCCGAAATCATATAAATGGTATACCGGTACGCTGCTGCTGTCCGCCAGCTCACTGGCGAATCTATCAAACTCGATAATTCTGCCGGTGGAATCGCTATAATATGTAGTCATCAGCACAATACTGTCTGAAGAAAGGGAAGAGACGTTTTGTTTGATTTGTTCAATGGAGAAACGGTTCATAGGAATGATCTCGAGACCCCGATGGAGCGAGGTAATCTGATCCATAACCATTTGGCCCGTGGAGAGTCCGCTTTCAGAGTTGTCAAATACAACATACACCTTGCGGATCAGGGGGTTAATATGCAGTGCCATTTGTATCGTTTGGGAAGAGTTGATCTGTTCGATCACACCGGTCAGATTATGCTTGTCCCGGATGCTGGCCACACCCCGTTCATTGACACCACTGAATATAATCGGCGCATCGTGCAGGAGCTCCTGCCGGTATTTCAAGGCGAAGCTAAGCGCGGCGTCATCTGTGGTAATGATGGCATCGATAGGGCTATTCTGGTATTTGAACTTCAATCTATTGTACAATTGCTGGAGATTTTCCTGGCTTGGGTAGCGTTTCCAGTCCATATACTCCGTATAGATCAAAGGCACATTGCCTGTACCTTTCAGAGTCTCTTCGATACCCGTGCTTTGTTCATCCGTCCACTCGAAACCCTTCTGATAGGAATGAAGTACCAGCACATTCTTCGGAAGAGCCTCCTCGGCGCTGGCGGTGAATGACGGATACAGAAATGCCCACAGCATGACACACAGAATCAGAGGCACAAGCCAGCTCTGCAAACCTTTGAGATGAAATCTCCCTACGCCCATTAGTATACCCCCATGCATCTATCCCAAAGTCTTCCTCATACTCCAAAGGCAGGTCCCCACACCCTTTAGAGCCGCATCACAAAACGAGGAGTTTCGACAATATACTAATTCGTTGACCAGCTTCAGCTTCCCTCTTTATATATCGTTTTCATTTAATTATACGGGGAACGTTTATTTTTTCAAACCGGGGTTTTCTAGACAGCTTAAGGCATAGGGGATAGAATAAATTAGCAGTAACCCCTTAGACAGGAGACCTTATGTTATGCCTACCATAAAAGACGTAGCCCTCAAAGCGGGCGTATCAGCGACAACCGTATCCCGGGTGCTGAACAGCAGAGGCTACTTAAGCGACGCACTGAAGAAAAAGGTCTATGCCGCGATGGAGGAACTAAACTACAGACCCAATGAGCTGGCCCGTTCGCTGAGCCGCTCCAGGTCCAATATTATCGGACTGATTATTCCCCACGTCTCACTGCCGTTCTTCGGTGAATTGACGAGCCGGATTGAGGAGCATGCCTACCGGAACGGGTATAAGCTGCTGCTCTGCAACTCCCAACAAGACAAAATCAAAGAGCTTGAGTATATCGATATGCTGCGCGCAAGCCGGGTCGACGGCATCATTATGGGCAGTCATACGCTGGAAGTAGAAGCTTACCGGCAAATGAATCTGCCCCTGGTCACCTTTGACCGGCAGATTTCACCGGATATCCCTTATGTCTGTTCAGACAACTATGCCGGAGGACAGCTGGCTACCACATTATTAATAGAAAAGGGCTGCCGGAAGCTCGCCCATATTGGCGGTCATCCTCAGCTGAACCTCTTATCCCACCTCCGGTATGAGGCTTTTGCCGATACGGCCCGGGAGCATGGCGTATGGCAAACTTCACTGCATACGGACAATAACAGTTTCGATATGCAGGCTTATGAAAGGCTGCTGGAGCAGCTATTCCGGGAGCATCCCGAGATTGACGGTATCTTCGCCGGCAGCGACCTCATCGCTGCCTACGCACTGAAAGCCTGCCGGGAGAGCGGCCGCAGCGTGCCTGAAGATGTGCGGATTATCGGCTATGACGGAATCGCACTGCGCAGCCTCTTCCATCCCGCCATCTCATCCATCCGCCAGCCGATGGATGAGATGGGCCGGCTGGCGGTAGAACTGATCGTGAAGCAGGTCGAAGGCGCCTCCGTTGCTGCCGAGAATATTTTGCCGGTAGAACTCGCGGAGGGGGCCACGACATAAAGCATGGACGAGAGCGAACCGCATGACGAAAGCGGTGGATTGCGAACAGCAAACGTGAGACGCGTTTGTAGTTGTACGAAATACAACCACCTCTCCCATACTAGCCGTAATGTGAACCGGGATCAGCCTATTTTTCCGGAATTTCAATATTTTTAATTTAGATTGAAAGGCAGTGAGAAGAACCCGCTTGTTTTCCTGATGGAGAACGGCGGAACCGTCACCCTGCAATGGTTAATTGAA
This sequence comes from Paenibacillus sp. P3E, assembly GCF_001909045.1. Taxonomy (NCBI): domain Bacteria; kingdom Bacillati; phylum Bacillota; class Bacilli; order Caryophanales; family Paenibacillaceae; genus Paenibacillus; species Paenibacillus sp. P3E. The sequence continues at coordinate 19,854 of NZ_LVWH01000213.1, forward strand.
GATTATCTAGATCACATGAAGCATCACTTGGAGCAAATCTTCCCGGATCAACATCTGCTGTAACCGGCTGGCTCTAATACATATTCGGAACAGAGCCTCCATTCCGGAACGTAGTTCTAAATGCGAATACCCCGTCTCTCCTCCAACCATGGAGGGTAGACGGGGTATTTCCATTTAGAGCTGGATCAGCTCCATAAGCTTCTCTACACTCAGCCCCGAGGGCCCGGGTACCAGCAGATCAGCCGCACCGAGCTGGGCTGCGCTTCCGATACCTACTGCTGTCATGCCGGCAGCCTTGATAGCGGCTACGCCCGCTGCCGCATCCTCCACGCCGATGCAATGGCCCGGCGTGACCCCAAGCAGCTCCGCCGCCTGCAGGAAGATCTCCGGGTCGGGCTTGCCCTTCCGCAGACCAGCCGGGTCGGCGATCGCCTGGAACCAGCGGGCTGCGCCGAGACGCTCCAGAATCTGCGGAGCATTCAGGCTCGCCGAGGCCAGCCCCAAGAGGATTCCCCGCTCCCGCAGGGAATCTAACAGCTCCGGGATCCCCGGCAGCAGGTCCTCCGGGGTGATCCGCCCGATCATTTCCCTGTAATGATCGTTCTTCTGCTCCGCCAGCCGCAGCTTCTCGGCTTCCGGGAGGCTCAGGCCGCTGTCCTCCAGCACGATGTCCAGCGACTCCATGCGGCTCACGCCTTTCAGCCGTTCATTCTTCTCCCGGCTGAAGGGCACCCCCAGGCCATCGGCCAGCGCCAGCCAGGCTAGATAATGATATTCGGCCGTGTCAGTAATTACGCCGTCCAGATCGAAGATCACCGCTTCCAGCCGTCTCGCAAGCGAGACGGTCACCGGCTCCCGCGGAGACAGCTGCAGCGTCTGCTCCAGGTGCCGGATCGTGAGGCCTTCCCCCTCAAGCAGCGTATAAACTGCCGCCTCACGGTCTACATACACATCCAGCAGCTGGCCCCTGGATGTGATTTTGAAGCGGTAGCTCTGCCACTGCTCCGGCAGCGCCGGATGGAAGCACAGCACGCCGTCATACTGGCGCATTCCACCGAAGCCGTTCACGATCGACATCCACGAGCCTGCCATTGCCGCCATGTGCAGCCCGTCTTTAGCGTTGCGGTTGATATCATCCAGGTCCATCCGCACCGTGCGGTCAAAGTAGGCATAGGCACCTGCCAAGTCACCGATTTCAGCGGAGACGATGCTGTGAATACACGGGGACAGGGAAGAATCATGGGTCGTCAGCGGCTCATAATACTGATAATTGCGGATTTTGTCGGCCAGGCTGAACTGGTCACCAAGCAGGAACAATGCCATAACGAGATCGGCCTGCTTCAGCACCTGGTGGCGGTAGATCACGAGCGGGTGATAGTTCAGCAGCAGCGGATACTTATCCGCCGGGGTGCGCTCGAAATCCCATTTCCGCTTGCTAAGAAACGTATCATCCTGTGCATAGATGCCCAAGGCCCGGTCAAATGGGATATACATCTTCTCCGCAGCCTCCAGCCAGCCCTCTGCCTCCTGCGTGCTCAGTCCTATACTTCGTTCCAGCCGTTCGTAATCTCCGGGATATTCCCGGCGGAGCAGATCAGCTGTCTCAAAAGCATACAGAAGCTGATCCCGCACCATCAGGTTCGTATAGGCGTTATTGTTCACAATGGCTGTATATTCATCGGGACCGGTTACGGCATCAATGCAGAAGGCTCCGCCGCGTGCCGGATTGAAATGGCCCAGATCCGCCCAGAAGCGCGACGTTTCAAACAGAACCTCCGCACCCTTAGCGGCGAGAAACTCTACATCACCTGTCGCCTGCACATACTGCTTGATGCCATAAGCAATATCCGCATTGATATGTGCCTGGGCCGTGCCTGCCGGGAAATAAGCCGAGTTCTCCGCGCCGTCAATCGTCCGCCAGGGATAGAGCGCCCCTGTCTGCGACATCACTGCCGCCCGCTCCCGCGCTTTACCTAATGTGGCATAGCGGAACTCCAATAGTGCACGGCTCACTTCGGGCTGGGTGTACGTGAAGAACGGCAGCATGTACATTTCGGTATCCCAGAAATAATGGCCCTCATAGCCTTCACCGGTGAGGCCTTTGGCTCCGATATTGGTTACACCGTCACGTCCTACAGACTGCAGCAGCTGAAAGGCATTGAAGCGGATCCCCTGCTGCAGCGACGGGTCGCCGGTAATCTCTACATCCGTGTGACTCCAAAAAACATCGAGGTAGGCCTGCTGTTCAGCAGCAAGCCCGTCAAAGCCGCAATCCGCTGCCATCTCCAGTACGGCCATGCTCCGGCTATGCAGTTCCTCTTCATCATAATCCTTGGAGGTATGATACGAAATATACTTGCTGAGCGATACACTCTGTCCACTAAGCACTTCAGCGGTATAACATACCGAGATCCGCGGACCGGTCAGGTGGCGGCTTACCTCATGGCCGGAGTCCGCCTGCAGCTTATGGCTCATCGCCGTCAGCAGTGCGAACTGCGTATGCCGGGTCCGCTGCTTCATCCACAGCATTCCTGCAGTCTCATCATAACCCGTGCCTTCCAGCAGCAGGCTTGGTTCACGGCTACCCGATCCGAGCCGGGGATCTCCGCTTGCCTCCTGCCGGACGATATCCCCGTCCATGGCGGAACTGAACGTTAGCGTACCGTCGAAATTAAGCGCCGTTACGCTGTAGTGAGTAGCGGCGAGATGCTTATGCTTCAGGGACACCATCCGCCGGATCTGCAGCAGTACACGGTGGCCTGCCGGCGATTCCCACTCCACTTCACGGTGGAGGATGCCGCTTCGCATATCCAGCCAGCGCCCGTAGCGGTGTACCGTACCACTGTTCATATGGAAGGCATGGCCTTCAATACTCAGCTCGATGATCCGGGCATCGGTTACATTCAGCATGGCCTGGTAGCGCTCAGGATACCCGTACGCCCCCTCGGGATACACAATGGGCTCAGAATCAAAGAATCCGTTCAAGTAGTTGCCGGCCACCGAGGTTCCCGCCAGGCCATGATAACCTTCCTCAAAATTGCCGCGCATGCCGATATATCCGTTGCCCAGCGCGAACACGCTCTCGCTTCTCTGGTTGTGCTCATCCTCGTAGGCATCCTCACGAAGGCTCCAATCCCGGTAGGGATACAGTGCCGCCGAATGCTCATAGGGCTTCATCTTCATCTTGAACATCTCCTCCTGATCGCGAGACTCTTATGAACCCTCCAGCTCTTTCATCATCCTTTCACTGAACCGCCCATCAGGCCGCGGACGAAGTACTTTTGCAGCAGGAAAAAAATCGCCAGCGGCATCAGCATCGAAATAAACGCCGCCGAGGTCAGCAGATGCCAGTCGTTGCCGCGCGAGCCGACCAGATCGGCGATCTTCATCGACATAACCTGAACCGAAGGCTGGTTGCCGATAAAGATCAGCGAGACCAGATAATCATTCCATACCCACAGGAATTGGAAGATCCCGATGGAAGCCAGGGCAGGAACGGACAGCGGCAGAATCAGTCTGCTGAAGATGGTGAAATGGCTCGCGCCATCGATAAAGGCCGATTCAAACAAATCCTTAGGCAGCTGGCTGATGAAGTTATACATGAAATAGGTGACCAGCGGCAGACCGAAGGCGGTATGCGCCAGCCAGATCCCCAGATAGCTTCCGTTCAGACCCAGTGCGGTATAATCCTTAAGCACAGGAATCAGTGCGACCTGAATCGGAATCACGAGCATGGCGATAATGATCACGAACAGTGTTTTGCGGCCCGGGAACCGCAGCCAAGCGAAGGCATACGCGGCAAAAGAGGCGATCAGCACCGGAATAACCGTAGCCGGAACCGCAATCGTCAGCGTGTTCCAGAAGGCCTGCGACAGCCCCGTTCCTTTTTGTACCGTTTCACTGCCGTCGGCCTCCTTGAGTTTGTACTCTTTGCCGGACAGCACATTATTGTAATTATCCAGTGTAAAATCAGGTTTGGTCTCCCAGCCCTGCTCCTGCATATTGACCGTGCGCGCTCTGCGGTTCTCCCACATCAGACGGCTGTCATCCACCTCCACGCCTGCCTTCAACTGGTCGTCTGTATAGGTTTTGCCGTTCACCTCAATCGGCTGGCGCAGATCCACATCCTTGGACAGCTGCAGCGTTTCGCCTGCCTTCCACTCCTGATGGGGGAACACTTTCCACCAGCCGGTCTGCAGAATATCCGCTGCCGGACGGAACGAGGAAATAAAGAGGCCCAGCGTGGGAAGCAGCCAGATAAAACAAATGACACCCAGTGCCAGATTGACGATGGTTTTGCCGCCTTTTCTTTTCTTTTTGCCGACCATTTAGAATCCCCCCTGCTTGCGGAACTGTCGAAGATTAATAATAATAACCGGCAAGACCGCGATCAGGAGAACAATAGCCAGCGTCGAGCCGTACCCGAAATTACGGTACATAAAGAACTGCCGGTAGAACTGTGTCGCTACCACTTCCGTATCGTATTGACCTCCTGTCATCACCATGACGACGTCAAATATTTTCAATGTAAAGACGATAATGGTGGTGGTAACGGTAAGGATTGTCGCAGAAATGATCGGAATCATAATCCCAAAGAAAATCTTCACCTCACCCGCCCCATCCACGCGCGCAGCTTCCAGAATATCGTCAGGGACCCCTTTGATCGCAGCAGAGAAAATGACCATCGCAAACCCGGTCTGCATCCAGATCAAAATGACAATGAGAAAAAAGTTATTCCAGGGCTGCAGCATACTCGTCCAGGCTTGCGGCTCGCCGCCAAAATAGGTCACGACCGCATTCAGCAGTCCGATTTGCTCATCACCCGGCTGATAGTAATAGACGAATTTCCAGATTACGCCTGCGGCTACAAAAGATATAGCCATCGGCATGAAGATGATCGACTTGGCGATTTTCTCGTAGCTGCTGCGGTCGGCAAGGATGGCGATGAGCAGCCCGAAGCAGACACAAGCCAGCGTCCCCACGAACACCCAGAGCAGATTATTACGCAGTGCAGTCGCCATGAGGTGGTCGCTGAATATCGCAGCGTAGTTGCTGAGTCCGACAAATTTCTCCGAGGAAGCATTAAAGAAGCTCAAGTACAACGTACGCAGTGCAGGCAACACCAGCAGCCAGCCCAGAATGATCACAGCCGGCCCGATAAAAATATACGGCAGCACCTTCCTGCGGATATAGTCAGGGTACTGCTCCACCGCCCAGGTCAGCGTATAGTAAATGAGATACACCCCCAGCACGCCCCACAGTACAGCAAGAACCGCCGTGAGCAGCGGATTCAGCGTGGAATCCCGGAAAAACATGAAAATCACACCGTTGATAACGATGTTGGAGAGTAGTACAACAAGGGACAGGAGCACCGCCCTGAGGCTGATTTTCTGCTTCGCCCCGGCACCCGCAACACTGGATTCCGGCTTTATTTGTGCATCCATATTAGCTCCTCCTATAAGTTTTGCTAGAGCAAAACTTCCTCGCAAGCATAGGCTCTGGTTTTGCCGAGCAAAGCTTTCTTCGTAAGCCTTGTACATGGTCGATCTGTTCGGTCAGAATACGTTAACAGAGAAAAAGCGGGACAGGCCATACTCACTGCACACTGCCCCGCTTTTAGATGAATATATGACTTAATAAGTTCCGCTTAGTTTTTCCAGCCTGACTGGATCTGTTCCAGAGCCTTATCCAGTGTTGCCGTTCCGCTCACATAGTCGGTCATGCCTTTCCAGAACGTACCCGCACCCACTTTACCCGGCATCAGGTCAGAACCGTCAAAACGGAGCGTGGATGCATCCTGCACCAGCTTCGCCATGCGGCGGTCGGATTCAGAGGTGTACCAATCCAGAGAAGCATCATTCATTGGAGCGATTACACCGCCGGACTGCACCCAGCTCTTGATGGATTCACCGGTAGTGAAGAATTCCATTACTGCACGGACTTCCGGACGGTCATTGAACATGGCATAGATATCGCCTGCTACCAGCACCGGCTTGCCGTACTGCGGATCAATCGGCGGCAGGTAGAACCAGTCGTAATCCTGATCCACCTTAGCGGTTTCCGGGAAGAAACTTGTGATAAAGTTGCCCATCAGGTTGAACCAGGCCTTTGGAGGATTCTCAAACATCGGTTTAGGAGCATCCCCGAAGGCTGTAGTTACGATCGATTTGGTTCCGCCATAGACATAATCCTTGTTGAGCCAGATCTTGGACATGACTTCAACGGCGTTCTTCACTTCCGGGGAAGTGAACGGCAGCTCACCCTTCACCCATTTGTCATAGTTCTCCGGCGTGGTTGTCCGCAGCATGATGTTCTCTACCCAGTCCGTTGCCGCCCAGCCTGTAGCCGCACCACTCTCGATACCGATGGTCCAGGCCGGATCGCCGTCCTTGGCGATTTGCTCAGTCAGTGCCATCATCTCATCCCAGGTTTCCGGAACTTTATATCCGGCTTCTTCGAATTGTTTTTTTGGATACCACACCAGGCTCTTCACATTGCTGCGGTTCCAGATCCCGGCCATAATCTTGCCGTCTTTGCCATCCATAGTCGACATATCGAGCCAGCTTTTATTGTAGTTGGCCTTCAGTTTCTCCTGGTCCAGCACTCCTGTCAGGTCAACCACCTTGCCGGTTTTGGCAATGGAGGCCAGCAGGCCAGGCTGCGGGAAGTCAGCGATATCCGGCGCATTTCCGCCGTCGACGCGGATATTGATCGTCGCTTCGAATTCCTTGGAGCCTTCATATTGAATGTCGATGCCGGTCTTGTCTTCAAATTCCTTGATGCTTTTCTCGAATTTCACCTGGTCAGCATCTACGAAGGGTCCGAACATCGTGACTTTGGTTCCTTTATAATCACCTTTCATAGCCAAATCCAGCGGTGAGCCCGGAGCAGCGGCCTCTGTAGGATCAGGTGATGCCTGATTGTTAGATGCAGCCGGTGCCTCTGTAGTCGCTGGCGGATCAGTCTTAGCCGCATTATTCGTGTTATTATTCCCGCCGCAACCGCTAAGCAGCATGGTGAAGGATAAGCATAGCACCATGGCGAGTGACAGTTTTCGTCCCGTAGCCTTTTTCATTCGTCATACATCCCCTTTAATTATGGTTTGTGAGACTGCATTTCTTGTGCTTACGTTCGGTTGTTGCTCGCTTACCTGCGGGATCACCTCCTTGCAAGAAGTAGTGGAGCATAAGACTGTCTTAGGTTGTATGCGCTACCAATACTATATTGAAAATAATTAGCCTTCATCCTACTCTTGTGAAAAGCTTTTCAAAGTATACAGGACTCATCGTTCCCGTGAGGATTCCCTCACAATCAGCTTATGCTCCATTTTTTCTGTGGTTACTTCCACCTTGCCGGTGGTCAGCAGCTCATGCAGCTTCTCGGCGGCTCTATAGCCCAGTTGATAAATCGGCTGTGCAATTGTCGTCAGCTTCGGAATGAACATCCCCGACATCCGCAGATTATCGAACCCGATAACGGATACCTGGCCCGGCACCAGAATATTACGGTCTTTCAAATACGAGATTGCCCCCATCGCGAACTCATCAGCGACACAGAATAAGCCCGTCACTTCCGGATAATCCGCAAACAGCTCATGCGTAGCTTGATAGGCATGCTCAAAACGGTGATTGGCATATCTGACCTTCTCCACATTGTACTCAAGTCCGGCTTCTGTTAATGCTCTTACAAAGCCGTCATACCTAGGTGGGCCTGACACGGAATTCACATGATCGAACCCGATCATGCCGATTTCGGTGTGACCCAGCTCGATCAGAAATCTGACCGCGTCGCAGGCTGCCTTTTCATCATCAATCTCCACTGTAGGCACATCGAATTCTTCCGAGTGGGATGAGACCAGCACAAAGGGAATTCTGCAGCCGGTCAGCTTCTCATAACATTCCGGGTACAGGACATCACTGGCGTACACAATCCCATCGACCTGCTTCTCATGAAAAGTATCAATGTAGCTCAGCATCCGGTCCTTATCACGGTCGGTATTGCAGATCATCAGACTGTAACCCAGCTTAATGCAGGCATCCTGCATTCCCCGGATCACTCCGGCAAAATAAAGGTTCTCAATATCAGGGATAAGCAAGCCCAGCATATAAGACTTCTTGTAAATCAATCCCCGGGCGAAGGCATTGGGCTGATACTTCAGCTTCTCTATGGCTTCAATTACACGGCTGCGTTTACTCTCAACTACTGTATTCGGTGCATTCATCACGCGGGATACAGTACTGATCGACACCTCTGCCATTTTGGCAACATCTCTGATGGTTGGCTTCATTAGCGTAACTTCCTTTTTTAAAATATAAGAATTTATATGCTTCAACAATAAATTATCCTTATATTTCTCGCTGAAACGGATACCATCCTTAAAAGGACGGCGAAGC
>NZ_LVWH01000214.1:0-27820 GCF_001909045.1 Paenibacillus sp. P3E
GGAGATGATAAGACCGAAAATTTATTTAGGAGGGTAAGACATGACAAAAGAAAACGATAAAACAATTATCCTAATATCGTTAAAGGAGAATGTGAATCCAGAAAGTGTACTTCCTGTGAATATAAGATCAAGCGGTAATTCTACACTTAGCCATTCTGAAATACCTGAGGGGATTGAAATCCAGAGAGTACACAGTATTGAACCTCTTCTGAAGAACGGCATAATAGAAGGAGCATCTGTTGATAATAATTCACTCAATCAGAAAACATTTGAAAATGAATACAAAAAAATGAGCGAAACTGAGAAAAAGTTATACAGAACATTTGAAATTAAGCTAAATAAAAATATTGATGTTGAAGAATTTTTGGAGAAATTAAGGAAAAATAATGGTGTTGAAAGAGCAGAACTAGATACAGTTAATGTACTACATGACGTACCCAATGATACGCGATATGAAGAACTATACGGCCTGAAAAATATTCAATGCGAAAAGGCTTGGGAGATTAGTCAAGGTGAAGATGTTGTGGTTGCGGTTGTGGATTCAGGAGTCGATTATAATCATCCTGATATTAAAGAGAATATGTGGAAGGATGTAAATGGGAACTTTGGCTATGATTTCTCAGATGAAGAAAGTGACCCGCAAGACCAAAATTTACACGGTACGCATGTTGCAGGAACCATAGCAGCTATTGGCAATAATGATATGGGAATTATCGGTGTAGCCCCTAAAGTTAAAATAATGGCTTTAAGAGTTTTCCCGAAGGGTGGAAGTAACAGTAAAATCATTGCAAGAGCTTTAAAATATGCAGTCGATAATGGTGCCAAGGTCATTAATAATAGTTGGGGACCGATAGAAAGAACTAAGGAAAACTTTGTAATCGAAGATGCATTAGATTATGTTTTTGAAAAAGGGGCCATTGCTGTTGTCTCTGCAGGTAATGCAAATGATGAAGCGAAGTATTATTCACCCGCTAACTATAGCAAAACAATATCTGTTGGAGCAGTAAATATTGCTGATCAGCGGGCTGATTTTTCAAATTATGATGATACCGTTGATGTTGCAGCACCGGGAGTGCAAATTCTATCCCTTAAAGCCCGTAGTAATGACTACTTAAAAATGGATGGTACTTCAATGGCGGCACCTCATGTCAGTGGTTTGGTGGCTTTACTGTTATCGAAAAAGCCGGATCTTACATTTGGGCAAATTAAAGAGATACTGCAAGATAGTGGTGATACTATACAAACAGATAAATTTGTTGGTAAGAGAATAAATGCATTTAATGCTCTAAACCACAGTTTAATGAACGGCAATGTAATTGAAAGAGAATTAGCGGGTGTAGGAAATATGTCATTCCAAAGTTAGCTGCATAAGGGTAATGACATTCTGAACTAGTTTTGCTATAGTGGAATATATTGAAACAGCATATCACTTCAGCGATGACGAGAAGAGTACTTAGGCGGCATAGTTCACAGAGAGCTTCGGAATGGTGAAACGGAGCAGCAGTGTGCCTAACGAAAAAAGTCTCCGAGCCTCATACGGAATTGGGCAGCACGCCTAAGGATGCTATGACGGGTTCTCCCGTTACAGAGATAGGGTATAAGCGTAATGGCCGTACCCGAAGAGGCGTGCATGGTGACATGTCCGCGAACAGAGGTGGTACCACGGCGCTGATTACAGCTCTCGTCCTCAAGATGACAATCTTGAGGATGAGGGCTTTTTTTGTTTTTTTTTACAATAATTGTAGAGGTGATTATTCATGCATTGGTCAGAGAAAATTGCAAAACGGTTAATCGAAAGCCACCCCGAGCAGCAGACATTCGTATGCGCATCAGGGATCAGTCCGTCAGGCCACATCCATATCGGGAACTTCCGGGAGATTGTGACGACTTATTTTGTAAGTAAGGCTCTTGAAAAAGCGGGCAAAAAGGTCCGGTTTATTTTTTCATGGGATGACTTTGACCGTTTCCGTAAGGTTCCGGTTCATGTGGACCCAAGTTTCGGTCAGTATATCGGCAGGCCCTATACGCAGGTTCCTTGTCCATACGGGTGTCACACTTCCTATGCGGAGCATTTTGAGCAGGAATTTGAACAGGCGCTCAGCGCTTTTGGGATCAGGCCTGAATTTATCTATCAGAGCAAAGAATATCAAGCCCGCCGTTATGCACCGGGAATCCTTCAGGCGCTGCGCAGCAGAGGAGAAATCTATGACATTCTGATGTCCTTCAAAACAGGAGAAGCCAGCGAAGCAGAGAGAGCCGCATTTTATCCTGTAAGTGTGTATTGCGGGGATTGTGGCAAGGACTCGACTACAGTGCATTATTTTGATGAAGAGCAAGGACTCTTGACCTACAGCTGTAAATGCGGCCATCACTGTACGATGTCTGTTGCGGAAGCGGAAAATATCAAGCTGCAATGGAAAATCGACTGGCCGATGCGCTGGAATCTGGAGCAGGTGCTGTTCGAGCCTGGAGGCCGCGACCATTCGTCGGAAACGGGCAGCTACAATGTAGCGTCCGTGATCTCGGAGAAGATTTTTGAGAATGAACCGCCTATGTACGAGCCTTACGAATTTATTAGAATCAAAGGCAGCTTTGCCAAAATGTCCAGCTCGTCCGGGAATAACTACACGCCTGATGATCTGCTGAAGGTCTATGCCCCGGAGAATATTCTGTTTCTGTTTGCCAAATACCAGCCGGACGCTGAGTTTCATATCGGGATGGACGAAGATGTGCTGCGCAATTATACGGAATTCGAACGTTACCGGAAGGCTCACGATTCCCGTACACTCACGGATGATATGGATTCGGCGGTAGAGCTTTCGCTGATTCATCCGTTGAATGACAGAATACCTAGCTTCGGTCCCATTGCAGGCTTGCTGCCTCTGATTCATTTCGATCTACATCTGCTACAGGAGATTATGACCCGGAACGGAGAGGTAGTGGATGCGGACAGGCTGAAGCAAACAGCGGAGCGGGCGGAATATTGGATCAAGCACTGGATGCCGCAAAAGCTGGTTACCGTAAATTCCAGCCGTGATACTGCCTTGTACGAAACCTTGGAGACACATGAGCTAGCATGGCTGGAAGCCTTTTGCGGGCTGCTGAGGACTGGGGGGTTGGAGGATGAGCAGATGATGACAGAAATTTACGCTATTTGTTATAACGAGGATAAAAAAACGATGAAAAACAATCAAAAACGTATGTTCACCCTAATCTATCAGCTGGTGCTGGGCCAGGAGACAGGTCCGCGAATCCCTGTGCTGATCCAGGCTGTCGGGCTGGATAGGTTGCTGGCTTTGCTGGATTTTTAGCCGTCACCGGGACTGCCCTTTACGGGATACACAGAGCGGAGGTATAATATATTGGACTGTTTATAATTAATGTTGGAAAGTGAGCGGGAAGAATATGGGTCGTAAATGGAATAATATTAAAGAAAAGAAGGCATCCAAGGATGCCAATACAAGTAAGGTATACGCCAAGTTTGGTGTAGAAATTTATGTAGCGGCTAAGAAGGGTGAACCGGACCCGGAATCGAACCGTGCATTGAAAGTCGTGCTTGAGCGCGCCAAAACGTACAACGTGCCTAAGGCCATTATCGACCGGGCGCTGGACAAGGCCAAAGGCAGCGGTGACGAAAATTACGTAGAACTACGTTATGAAGGATTTGGACCCAGCGGTTCGATGATCATTATCGACGCGCTGACTAACAACGTTAACCGTACTGCCCCGCTGGTGCGTTCCGCATTCAGTAAAAACGGAGGCAACATGGGTGTCAGCGGTTCGGTAACCTATATGTTCGAGCCTACAGCTGTAATTGGCCTGGAAGGCAAAACAGCTGACGAAGTGATGGAGCTGCTGATTGAAGCGGATCTGGATGTGCGCGATGTGCTGGAAGAGGACGAGGCTGTAATCGTCTATGCCGAGCCTGACCAGTTCCATGCCGTTCAAGAAGTTTTCCGCGGTGCCGGAATTACCGATTTCACTGTCGCTGAGCTGACCATGCTCCCGCAGAACTATGTTGCTCTTCCGGAGGATGCCGAAGCACAGTTCGAGAAACTGATCGACGCTTTGGAGGAACTGGATGATGTACAGCAGGTCTACCACAATGTAGATTCGGAAGAATAGAAGGATTGTAGGTGAGAAAGCCGGACAGGCAGATCGTGAATCTGCTTATCCGGTTTTTTTTGCGGACATTCTCTGGTTCCAGCCACAGTGCATAATCTGCTCCATATCTTGCCACAATAAGCTGATGCGACCCATCAACCCAACAACTTAAAGGAGGCAATACAATGGATAGTCACACCAAACCGGATAAGAATCTGATCAATACGGTAGACGAATTGAACAATGCTCCGGTGACCAGTCAGGAAGCTCAGCAGATGGAACAGAAGAAAAGTGATATCCGCAAGGAAGCGCTGCGGGATGACAAAACTACCTATAAGAAAAATGAACAAAATACGTACAAATGAGCTAGTACAGTCTGAAGGTGACAAGAGTGGCAGGGAGGGTTCCTGTCACTTTTTTTGTATTCATAAATGAAAAATTTCAAAAGTTCATCAAAGAATACTATGGTACACACCCGAGAAATTGTGTATGCTGGAGTTTGTTTGTATGACACTTACCCCTGGCAGGAGGCATTTTTTGCATTATGGAGCATGGCAGTATAGCAATGATTTCGATTTTGGTGATTTGCGGTTTTTTGGCGGGAGTGATTGATTCTGTGGTAGGCGGCGGAGGACTGATCTCCATTCCAGCGCTGCTCGCTGCCGGGATCCCGCTCCCAATGCTGCTGGGCAGCAATAAATTAGCCGGGACCTTATGCTCGTTCACGAGTACGGCGTCTTTTGTCCGTTCCGGGAAGATTAATTTTGGAATGGTCAAATTCCTGATTCCGTTCTCTATCGCGGGTGCAGTGGCTGGTTCGCTTACGGTCCGGCAGGTACCTTCAGCGTTTCTGAAACCGCTTGTGATTGTGATGCTGGTCGTCATTACGGTCTATACTTTGTTCAAAAAATCCTGGGGGGACGTCTCAACGTACTCCCAAGACAGCAAAAAACCGCTGATTATCGGCATGGGTATTGCCTTGGTTATTGGATTTTATGACGGATTCTTTGGTCCGGGCGCCGGTTCGTTCCTGATCTTCGCCTTCCTCATGCTGGGCTTTGAATTTGTGACTGCCGCCGGCAATGCCAAAGTGCTTAATTTCTCGAGTAATATCGCAAGTCTGCTGACGTTTGCCGCATTTGGCTCAGTCAGCCTGTATTATGGCCTGCTTCTGGGCATTCCGATTGTCATCGGAGCTGTAGTCGGTTCAAGGCTGGCTATCCGCAAGGGGGCCAGTTATATACGCCCGCTGTTTATTACGGTTACGTTAATCTTGATCGGGAAGCAAATATGGGATACGATGCACTGATACCTAAAGACGATTCGGAAAGGAACTTAGACTATGACTAAGAAGCTGTATTACGAGTCGGCCTATTTGAAGGAATGGCAGACCTCGATAAGTAAAGTGGTAGAACGCGAGGACGGGCAATATCTGATTCTGGAGGAGACAGCTTTCTATCCTCATGGAGGCGGGCAGCCTTGTGATACCGGAACTATTGGCGGAATTCCCGTGCTGGATGTCATTCTTGAAGAGGACGAGGTCTTGCACAAGGTTGATCGTGTTCCAGAAGGAAGCCAAGTGAGCTGTCAGATAGACTGGAACCGCAGATTTGACCATATGCAGCAGCACAGCGGCCAGCATCTGCTATCAGCGGTATTCCTTGAGCTGTTCGAAGCGAATACGTTAAGTTTTCACCTGGGCAATGATTACGCAACTATCGACATTGAGCTTCAGGAGCTAACCGCGGATCAGCTGGCTGCGGCAGAGCAGGAAGTTAACCGTCAGGTTGCGCTTGACCATCGTATCGTAAGCTATTTTGTCACCGCCGAGGAAATGGCTAACCTGCCGCTGGTGAAGCTGCCCAAGGTTACGGAGAATATCCGCATTGTTGAGATTGAGGGAGTGGAGCATAACGCCTGCGGCGGGACTCACGTATCTGCTACCGGAGCGATTGGGTTGATCAAGCTGTTGAGAGCGGAGAAGCAGAAGGGCAATATCCGGGTCACGTTCAAATGCGGAGGGCGTGCGCTGGACGAAGCTAACGAGAATCAGCGTATCCTTGGCGCGCTTTCTGCGAAATTCAATACAGGCAAAGATGAAATCCTGGACCGGATCGGGAAGTGGGAAGCCGAGCAGAAGCAACTGCAGGCCGAACTGGGTGCACTCAAAGAACAGAATGATCATTATTTGGCCCAAGAGCTCCTATCCGGACTTGAGTCTGAGGCAAGGGTAGCCGCACACATCTTCGAGGATAAAACCCTCAAGGATTTACAGAGTCTGGCCATGAAGCTGACTGCAAATACCGGACTTCCCGTGCTGCTGCTGACGGCGGCGGAGAATAAAGTCGTGCTCGCTTGCAGCGGAAGTACAGAATGGTCCTGTGGTACCTTTTTTAAAGCCAATCTGGGCGAATTCCAGGGAAAAGGCGGCGGCAGCGATAAAATGGCCCAAGCCGGGTTCCCGGACTGGGCACATGCACTCGGATTTTATGAGTTCACAAAAGGCTCTATTCGATAGACTTATCCAGAATATGTTGCGATTTCACAAGGACAAAACCAAGCCGGTTATAGAATTGAACCGCATCAGACCTTTTTTGATTCGTACGCACTCTGAGTTTGGTGAACCCGGATTGTGCTGCCCAAACTTCAGTCTGTGCGATTAACTGCCTGCCAATGCCCTCTCCCCGGTGAGCACTGTCTACCACCAATCCGGTTATTTCCACAAATCGCGGGGCCTCGACCAGAACACGGACCTGGGCATGAATCCAACCCAGCAGTTGATTCCCTGAATCTGCTACATATACGATATTGTCTCTCAGTTCAGTGAGATCACGAAGCCTCTCAGCCATTTGGGAGGCTTCTGCTGCATATCCCAGCTCGCCCGAAAGTCTGGAAATTTCATGTGAATCGCTTATTAACGCTGTCCTGATTAGCATGTGAAGCACCTCCGCTGTTCAATTGTCATCGTCACCTCAGATTAGCCGCTTGCCCGATATACGGCCGGATTCATTAATTTCAAGAAATACCTCCGCATATGGATGGTAGAAGTAGGGACATAATGTCTTGTCGGTGAACTCCATTTCACCCGAATCAGGATTTAGAACGGACAAACCCTTTTCCGGTCCCCACATTACAATCTTCCCGTATACTGCAGCGATTTGTCCATGTGGAAAATAATGCTCCCCATCGCTCAAGGGTTTGGTCCGGTATTCAGGTACTGGAATGAACAGATTTGTCCGTTCTCCAGTTTGCACATCATATATAGCCAGAAAATGAGAGTAACCGTTATCGCCGTAATCCTTCGTGTCTTCTTCATCATACATATCACTTGCCAGTTGTCCCCAGACTGCGATAGTAGACGAATTAAGCCAGACTACAGGCTGATCCCAATCTTCCATGTAGTCCCCGAGCACCCGTAAGGTAGCTCCATCCTCTGACTCCCAGCAGTTCGTCAGCCATGATTGAAGATTCCATGAGCGTATGGATGCGACAGGATGCCAGTGCCAGCCAGTATCGACGATCCACTCCCCTTGAGGGGAGACATGGATTTTACCGTGAAAATAATCAAGATTGTGTTTCGTGAGCTGTTCTCCATTTTCTGCTGCGGAAAACGTTGACTGACGTGTAGACAGATTCTCACCTGAGAGGACATCGAGCAAATCCAGCTGGTTCCATTTCGTGCCGTGAATCAACAGTGTCCTGCCCTCATGTTCAGCAAAAGCAAGCGGGAAGGTACAAACATCATAATGATAATGATCACGGGACAATGCCATGATCTGCTTGGAATCTTGGAGATCGTACAACGCTGCGTGCTGGCTGAATCTACCCGAAACTGCTGCGAAGCATTCATTTGCCGATACTACAATCTGTACAGGTTCCTCTAATTTCAAATCAGGTATATCGACATGCAGCAGCTTTCTTGCGTGTCCTGTGTGCAAGTCAAATCGCCAGAGATCACTATTCCGATCCAGCGCAAGCAATGATACTGCTCCTTCCCCGGTTCCTTTTAAGGCCTGGACAGCGACAAGCTGGCCCGCACTCGGTACGACTTCAGGAAATGGGATAATTTCAAACGGCATACTTCAGCCTCCTCATGGATTTTGACATCTATGTACCGGATCTAAGCCTTGCACTTAGTCATTCTACCAGATGACGAATTCAATCTTCCAGCGCGGTTCGAATGCAGAAGGAAAGAAAGGGAACGGTCTGGGCCTGTATATCTGTAAACAGCTGCTGCAAAAGATGGACGGTGATATTTATGCTGAAGCCACAAGTCGTGGCATGCGCTTTGTGCTGGTGCTCCGTTACTAAGTCCTTGCTATTCTAGTCCCCGCTTTTACGGAAGGATTTCATATGGAAATTGGTAATATGTCGGAATAGGGCTTGTCCATCACCGGTAATGACAAAATCCTGGCTCAGCGGCAGCACCATGGCCCGGTAAGGCTCGGGAATCCAGATATATTGGTGCACATAAGATGTTGCAATGAAGCCGCAATGCTCCCAGAAATGGACCCGCGCCGCATCGTCTTCCGTATTCCCAGCTTCCACCTCAATTAGAACCGCGTGAACGTGATGCTCCTGCACCGCCCAGTCGCGGATCATCTCCAGAAATTGTCTTCCCAGACCTTGGCTGCGAAGCTGGGTATCCACGGCCATATAGTCGATGATTAGTATCCGTTCAGCGGATGAACCGCTAAGACCTGTAACCGCCATCGCAGTGATTTTCCCGTTCTGGTATCCGGCATGCAGCCAGGCGATTTTTTTGTCCAGCATGGCATGCAGAATGTTAACCGGTTTGGCTCCATGGGGAAAAGCTTCGCGGTAGAGCGGCTCGATTGCTGCCCACAGCGCGTCATCCCACTCCCTGTAAGTCTTGAACTCAAGTGTCATTTCAGTCACCTCCAGGATGATCATAGCAGAGCGGAGCTCATGTAGTAAAATCAGAGCCCCTACGTAAGGTTTTGCAACTTTTTCCAGTCATTCGCGTCCAATTTGTAGGATTATTATAAGGAGACTATGCGAATGCAAAAATGGAAGCAGTCATTGGGCTGTATTGGTGCAGTCTTGGTGTTTGCCTTAAGCACCGGGACCGTGCATGCAGCCAAGGAAAGCGGGATTCTATTAAATGACAAAAGTACCACAATGGGCAGCAGTCAGATCATTGTGAAGGGGGCAACATGGGTCCCATTAAAGGAACTGGCCGGTTCTATGGGCTACGCGCTGTCCTGGAATCAGAAGACTAGGGCTGCTGTATTGATACGTCCAGGGCGTGAAGTGATCCTTAAGGCAGATTCAAAAATAGTGTCTACGAACAGCATACCTTTAATGCTTGCGGAGGCACCGAATATTCTTGGTGGCAAGTTATACGTTCACTTGGTATCAGCGGTAAGCGCCATGGGCGGCAAAACCTGGACCGATAAGAGCACGGGCAACATCATGCTCGTAGATGAACCGAGATTTACTTCTGCTTCCATTCAAGGCAGGACTTATTGGGTATCCCAGAAGAGCGGAGAAATCTTCCTTAGATCATCATCTGACGGCAAGCCGGAGTCCATCGGTACCTTTCAACTGGGTGAATCGCCATATTCCCACTGGCTTCAGATCAAGAGTGCGGGGAAGGGGAGCGATCTGCTGCTGCTGACCGACAAGCACTACGCGATGTTCAGTGATTTCAGCAATGGCTATCAGGCTCTTATCCAGAACGGAAAAATTGTGAAGCAAATGGATTATCATACCAGAATACCCGCTTATCCGCATCCCGCTGAGCTCCCGTCGGAACAGTTATATATGACAGACGGAAAGAACGTTCAGTATATGAATACCGATGGCAGTTTCGGCAAGCTGTTTGAGCTGGAGAAGGGCAGCGGAAGAACAGGAGATTTCACAGTGGAATATGCGGCAAAAGATGTGCTGCTCGTTCGTGAATTGAAGCATGCCGGGCTGTTTGCCATCCATACATTTTCTGGTGAATTCACGAATCTCAGTGAGGAATTGATCAGCTCAGAGGACCGCAAGGATTGGGATACGGCAGACGGCTCTGACCCGTATGTGGTAACCAAAATGCTGGCTCTAAAAAAGCGCGAAGGGAATGTAATGACCTTCACATACGCAGCCCTTCCGAACGGTAAGGTGAAGACGGTGGTATATACCCTAAACAAAGAGTAATTTTTTTGATAAAACGGCTCGCCATAAAAAGGACCCCAATCCAGACTGAGCCTGGATTGGAGTCCTTTTCGCTGGTCATAGAAATTCTCTGCTGGTTAAGCCATCAGCAATACGGAGGAAGCTTTGATGACAGCAGTCACACTGGAGCCTTCCTTAAGGTCCAAATCCCGCAGCGCTTCTACGGAGATAATGGAAGTAATCTTCTGACCACCTGTGTCGACCACGATTTTGGCATTGACTTGGCCCTCTTCGATGGAGAGTACTTTGCCTTCGAACTGGTTTCTGGCGCTGATTTTCATAGTCCTTACCTTCCTTTCAGTTGGAATAATTGCGAAATGAAGATTTATAGTGTGCTTCGTGGATGCTTTTCAGCTAATTATATTTAAATATACCTAGATAATACTAGATATATATTCGGTAGACAATGATTTCTACAGAATGTAACAATTATCTCGAAGGAGAGTTAATCAATGATTGAGCTGGGCTATGCTAGGTTTTGAACCCGTGGCGAATTATCCGGTATAATAGAACAAGAATCTATTAGAACGGGAGGCAAATCATATGAACTACCGTAAACTGGGCAAAACAGGTCTATCTATAAGTGAAGTCAGCTTCGGCACATGGGCCATTGGCGGGGATTGGGGTGTGAGCCGGGATGAGGATGGTCTGAAGGGGCTTGAGCTGGCGATAGAACAGGGTGTCAATTTCTTTGATACTGCCGATGTGTATGGCTCCGGCCATGCCGAGGAGCTTCTCGCAAAGGCAACCAAAGGTAAAGAGGATGAGATCCATATCGCCACTAAATTTTGCCGGGCGGGTGACATCCATGACCCGGAAACCTATTCAGAGCGGAAGGTAAGCGATTACTGTGAGCAGAGTCTGCGCCGTCTGAATAGGGAGACTATTGATCTGTACCAGATCCATTGTCCGCCCATTGAGATCCTGCGGGACGGAAGCGTGTTCAGGGTGCTGGACAAGCTGAAGGCAGACGGTAAAATCCGCCATTACGGAGTCAGTGTAGAGACCATCGAAGAAGGACTGCTTAGTCTGGAGTATCCTGGTGTGGAAGCGTTGCAGATCATCTTCAATTTGTTCCGCCAGCAGCCGGCACTTACGCTTCTGCCCCGCGCAGAAGCTGCAGGGGCCGGAATCCTGGTGCGGCTGCCGCTGGCCAGCGGACTGTTGACCGGTAAGTTTAAGGAGAACAGCACCTTTGCCGCGAATGACCATCGGAATTTCAATGCCAACGGCGAGCAGTTCAATGTGGGGGAAACCTTTGCCGGACTGCCATTCGCAAAAGGTGTCGAGCTGGCGCGGGAACTTGAATGGATTGTGGAAGGACGCGGCAGCATGGCCAGAGCGGCAATGCGCTGGATTCTGGATCATCCTTCGGTTAGCTGTGTAATTCCAGGCTTCAAGAATGAGGCCCAGGTCACGGACAATCTGGCTGCTTCTGGGGTTCCAGCCTTCAGCAACATTGAAATGGAGCGGCTAAGCGCTTTTTACAAGACTGAAGTTGCACCGCATATCCGTGGAGGTGTATAGCCCTACTCTATGAAGAATGTAACCATTGGACTGCTCGCGCATGTCGACGCCGGAAAAACGACGTTTGCCGAGCAGCTGCTCTATCATACTCAGGCCATCCGCAGCCGTGGCAGAGTAGATCATAAGGATACTTTTTTGGATACCCATGAGATTGAAAAGACTCGCGGGATTACGGTGTTTGCCGACCAGGCGGAGTTTGTGCGAGGGGACACGCGGTACTTTCTGCTGGATACGCCGGGTCATGTCGATTTCTCGCCGGAAATGGAACGTGCGCTGCAGGTGCTCGACTATGCTGTAGTTATAGTTAGCGCTGTTGAAGGTGTGGAAGGCCACACCGAAACGGTATGGCAGCTGCTGCGCAGGCATGGGATTCCAACCTTCTTTTTTATCAATAAAACCGACCGCACCGGTGCTGATCCGCAGCGTGTGTATGAAGAAATCCACGCTCAGCTTAGCGATGGGGCGCTGCTGCTCCCGGAATGGGAAGATACTGCATTGCCAGAAGAGCTGAAGGTTTCCCTGGCTGAACGCGATGAACATATACTGGATGCTTATTTCGAGGGGTCCATGAGTGAATCAGATTGGCAGGAAGCGATGAGGTCCATGGTCCGGGAAGGGAAGATATTCCCTTGTATGCAGGGCTCTGCTTTGCTGGATCTCGGAATCGATTCTTTTCTGGATAAGCTGGAATACCTGACTGTAACCGATTATGATGCCATCGGGCCTTTTGCTGGAAGAGTATATAAGATCCGCCACGATGACAAAGGGACCCGCATTACCTATATCAAAGCGCTGCAAGGCGTGCTCAAAGTCAGAGAAGAGCTGGTCAACGGGCCTGCTGAAGATGATGAACCCGAGCGGATTACCGGAATCCGCAGAGTAAATGGCCTGAAATATACTACTGTGGATTGGGCAGCAGCAGGAGAGCTGTTTGCTGTCATTGGACTGTCGAAGGTGAAGCCGGGCGATGGTGTTGGTTCTTTGCAGGACAGAAGGGACAGTGAGCTGGTTCCCACGCTGAAGTCTAAGGTCCTGTTCGAGCCTCCGGTTCATTTGAAGGAAGTTCTAAATGCCTTTCAGCTGCTGGGCGCAGAGGACCCGTCACTGAATGTGAGCTGGGATGTGACGCTTCAAGAGCTGCATATCCAGGTGATGGGTCAGATTCAGCTGGAGATTCTAGAACAGATTATGAGCGAACGGTTCATGATCCCGGTAGCTTTTGGACCGCCAGAAATTCTCTACAAGGAGACGATTGCTTCAGCGGTTTATGGCTGCGGACATTTTGAACCGCTGAAGCACTATGCGGAGGTTCTGCTAAAGCTTGAGCCTGGCGAACGGGGCAGCGGACTGAACTTCATTAACGAATGTCATCCTGATGATCTGGCAGTGGGATATCAGCACCAAATCGGGCAGGTTCTGCTGGAGAGTGGACACCACGGTCTGCTTACGGGTTCTCCACTCACTGATCTGCGAATGACCCTTCTTAGCGGTAGAGCGCATAACAAGCATACCCATGGCGGAGATTTCAGGGAAGCGGCGTTAAGGGCGTTGCGTCAGGGGCTGGAGCAGGCAGAGAATATCCTGCTGGAGCCGGTCTATGACTTCAAAATCAGCATAGACCCCGGGCATCTGGGTAAAGTAATGACGGATATACAACAGGCCAGCGGCAGTTTTGCCTCACCGGAGATGACCGAAAGCAAAGCAGTGATTACAGGCAAGGTGCCGGTAGCCACTTTCATGAATTACGCAGTACGGCTGGCTTCCATGACGCAAGGGAAAGGTGCATTATCGCTAAAAGTCACCGAGTACCAGCCTTGCCACCAGACAATAACTGTGGTTGCCCTCAAAAATTACAATAAGGATGCCGATCCGGCGTATCCATCCTCCTCTATATTTTGTTCAAAAGGGCAGGCCTACCCGGTCCCTTGGGAGGAAGCACAAGAGCATATGCACATCCATAATGATTATCCGCCCGTCAGCTGAACTGCGGGGACAAGCAGAGGAGGAATACTTTGGTTATGAGTGAAATTATCGATAAGGTTGCCTGGATTCTGATCCGTGAAGGGCGAGTGCTGGGGGCGCGCTCCCAGGGTAAAGATACTTATTATTTTCCCGGAGGAAAAAGAGAATCCGGTGAAACCGATGCAGAAACGCTGATCCGGGAAGTGAAGGAAGAGGTGTCTGTCGATATCATTCCGGACACAGCGATAGAGTTTGGAATTTATGAAGCTCCGGCTCATGGCAAAGCAGAGGGAATACAGGTGAAGATGACCTGTTTTACTGCTGGTTATACCGGGGAATTGTCTCCGGCCGCGGAGATTGCCGAGCTTGCCTGGCTTGCCTATGAAGACCGGGAGCGGGTATCGGCCGTCAGCAGGATCATTTTTGACCAGCTCCATGAGATGAAGTTGTTGGACTAATAATTTTACAGCTACCAACTGTTTGTTCCAGCCCGTTTTGAGCCATTTTCGGCTTGAGGCGGGCTTTGTATTGTTTTGGAGAGTAATCCTGACGTACGAAATTAGCTGTTCAGGACATATGTCCTACCGTAAATGGGGAATATGTCTTTTAATGAAGACAGAGATCAAGACAGAGATGAAGACAGAGGAGAGAAGTTATGAAAGGGATTATTTTTGCATTTATCGGCGGGGCCTGTATTACCTTGCAAGGGGTGGCTAACGCGCGGATTAGTCAGGACATCGGCACCTGGCAGGCCGCAACAATAACACAGTTCACCGGATTCCTGATAGCGCTGATGATCCTGCTGTTCGTACGGGATGCGAAGAAGCAGGGCTTCAAACAGGTCAAACCTTTATATCTGATAGGCGGAGCACTGGCCGCATTCGTTATTTACAGTGAAGTTACAGCGATTCAAGGCATTGGCGTTACACTGACGATTTCTGCTCTGCTGATCGCCCAGCTCTGCCTGACCTTTGTGATTGATATTAACGGGTGGTTTGGTGTGGTGAAGCAAAAGATGCGGCTGCCGCAATTTATCGGGATCGGTATGATGATTGCCGGTGTGGTTATTTTGAAATTCTAAGGGCGGTGCAGACCATGAAAGAAATTCTGGATTCGGAGCAGCTTGAGGGATATATTGCGGCACAATCCCTGGAATCTATTTTCAACGAACCGCTGAAGGAACATTTGCATCTGTACAGCTTTGAACAAGGGGAGCATATTTGCTCCAAAGGGGACCCTTCCGAATATTTATATGTTCTGGTCAAAGGAAAGCTGAAAATTTACACTACCACGCCTGAAGGAAAAACGCTGATCATTTCATTCAAAACTCCGCTGGAGCTGATCGGCGATGTGGAATATATTCAAAACACGGAATGGATCAACACGGTAGAGGCCGTGTCTCCGGTGCATATGCTTGGCATAGAGTACCGCTGGCTGAATAGATACGGTAAGGATCATCCGCCGCTGCTGCATTTTTTATTGGAGATTATCACCCAGAAGTTCTACCGCAAATCCAATTTTCTAAGCCTCAATTTGATGCATCCGGTAGAGGTGCGGCTGGCCAGCTATTTGCTGTCCATCTCCTACGATGAATCCGACCCCAACTTTATGGGGCATCTGAATACGATCAACCTGACAGATACCGCCAATTTCATTGGTACAAGCTACAGACATCTGAACCGGGTCATTTACAAGCTTTGTCTGGATGGTCTTATTGAACGGAATAACGGACATATTCAGGTGAAGGATAAGGCAGGACTTAGTGCACTTGCGAGCCGTAACATCTATGAGCCGAATGGAGTCACATCGATGAAAGTATCGTACACAAAGGGAATGGAGTGAGTATACAATGTTAATAGGAATCCTGCTTGCGCTAATAGCCGGCTCGCTGGTGAGTCTGCAGAATATTTTTAACAGTAAAGTAAATGAGCATACCGGCTCCTGGTCTACTACAACTTTGGTATTAGGCATGGGATTTATCGCTTCGCTGCTGATGGGAGTGATTATGGAAGGCACCAACATGTTCACCCTGCAGCATATGCAGCCCTGGTATTGGTTCAGCGGTATGATCGGTGTTGGCGTGGTCATCTGTCTGGTACAGGCTACCCGGCTGCTCGGACCCACTTATGCGATTTCCATCGTGCTTACTTCACAGCTCGGCTTTGCGCTTCTGTGGGATTCACTAGGTTGGCTAGGCTTGGAGAGGGTGCCGTTCTCTTTCAATAAGCTGATTGGTGTGTTAGTCATTGTTGGGGGAATTCTGGTGTTCAAGTTAGGCCAAACGCGTGAATCGGATAGCGAACCTTCGTCCGGCAAGCCGCAACAGGCCTTGAATCTGAAGTGAGATTTCACAAAACATGCGATATCAACATCGAACAAAAAGCGCGTATCCGTATAGGGTCGGATGCGCGCTTTTTAGCTCTTATATGGACAAGCCGGACCCGGACGGAGCCTTGTTGCCCAGGAGCGAGTGTTTCCATTGCTGATATATTCCCCATGCCTCACCGTTATCCAGCAAATGCTTACAGGTGTAGACACCTTCTTCAATGGAATTGACCTTTTCGGCCAGATGTAGCCGGACTGCCGCATTAAGCAGCACCTGATTGTAAAAGGCGATGTGGCCGCCGCCTTGGAGCACCGCTTCCGCCGTCAACAGCTGCAGCCGGGGGGTCCAGTCCATTTCCGGCACCGGCGTTTCCAGGCCGAGCGACTCCGGATCGATAATATCCAGTTGCGCGGTGCCGCCGGAAACGGTATATACCCGGTTAGCGCGGTCGATGTATAGATCCTCTGACCCTTCCGCACCTTGTACGACCAAGCCTTTACGGTATCCAAGTTTGATAATGATTCTGGATATACGGTCAAATACTGTGTTGTGATAAATTCCATATACAATATAAGGCGAGCAGGAATAGTCAATCAGCTTTTCTACCGTGTTAAAAATAGTACGCATCCCAATATCCTCCCGGAGATTACGAATGTCTGCTAAGGGTGGACACCACTTTTCAGAATCCACGAACAGCACACCGCTCTTGCCGGCGGATTCAATCACTTCAGCTTTGCTAAGCGCACCGACCTCAATCCCGGTTTCTTGAATGATATCCTGCAGGGTGATTCCCCATTTGGGCGGTAAGGAAGCTGAACCGTGAAGCGTGACAGGAAGCCCGGCTGCAGCTAAGACAAAAGAGGTCGGGAAGGTGGCGGCAAAGGATTTTATACGGCCGTCGTAAGGTCCTGCGCAATCCAATCCCTGTTGAACCGGTTCACGGTGGGCATATTTCCGGCAGACCGTAACAAAGGCCTCCAGCTCTTCAATGCTCTCCAGCTTGATGCGCTCTGCGATTAGAAAGGCACCGATCTGGACGGGAGAAGCCGTCTGTTTCAGAATCGACTCCGCTGCGGCTTCCGCTTCAATGTAGGTTAAGTCCCGGGCACCCCGTTTGCCCCGGGCGACTTCTTTTAGAATATTAATCATATGGATTCTCCTTAAGTTTGATCCTGCAGCAGCTGATATACCTTGACGATAGAAGTCGCTACATCAACCATTCGTTTGCGTTCATTCATGGCCTGCTTGCGAAGAAGATCATAGGCTTCGGATTCACTAATATTTTTGGCTTTGGAGAGGATGCCTTTGGCCATATCAATCCATTTGCGCTCTTCAATCCGTGATAGAAGCTGCTCCCGCTCCTTCAGCCATTGCTGGCGCTCGAAGCATTGTCTGGCGCTGAAATGAAGAATCCAATGGATTTCCTGAGGCTGCATGGACGG
This sequence comes from Paenibacillus sp. P3E, assembly GCF_001909045.1. Lineage (NCBI taxonomy): Bacteria > Bacillati > Bacillota > Bacilli > Caryophanales > Paenibacillaceae > Paenibacillus > Paenibacillus sp. P3E. The sequence goes on from NZ_LVWH01000214.1 coordinate 17,545, forward strand.
GGACAAGATTCCGTCTACCATAATGTTATCTTCACAGGCAGCGACGGATAAGGTTGAGGTGGATGAGGTGCACCACCATAGAATGGGAGCCGTTTTGCACTGCATCAGGGATGCTCTCCAGGTGTTGATCTCTGTAACCGGCAGATCGAGGATGGAGGCATCCGCATCTCGGATCATCAACATCGCCTCTTCTGGTGAAGCCGCCGCTGAGACCACATAGCCGCAGGAATGAAGCAGGGTATCCGGGCCTATTGATGAACGCTCTTCTGTGACGTTCTCTGTCTTGTTATTCTGAATTATCAACAGGGAATGCATAGTTTGACGCTCCTTTTATATCGTAGTCACCGGTTGTGATGAATCAGCAGCAGCGTAGCCACGAAACATAGATGATGTAATATTATATAACACAGAAATGCTTGTTTTGTCGATAAATTTAAAATTTTAAAATTTATGTGTTAACAATATTGACGTAATTGGAGCTCCTGTAGTATAGTCGGTTTAACAAATTCATCAAGTCTACGAATACAATGGTGTATTCGCTTGAAGCGGCAATGGCGCCTGCTTTCACTTTTCGCAATCGGAAGATGTATGTTTCCGTGCGGAGTGAAGCGGGCTTTTTCTGTTGCTCACATGGAGAGGAGAGAGACAGATGTCACATATTCGCAAAAAACTCGTATTGGTGGGCAACGGAATGGCGGGGGTACGGGCCATCGAGCATTTATTGAAATTATCCCCGGAGGCTTACGAGATTACCATCTTCGGCTCCGAACCGCATCCAAATTACAACCGGATTATGCTGTCTTCTGTCCTGGCAGGCGGGACCAGTATGGAAGAAATCGTCATCAATGATCTAGAGTGGTACCACAGCCACGGGATCCGTCTATATATGGGTCATACCATTACAAAAATTGACACGGTACAGCGCAAAGTATTCTCGGATCAAGGGGTGGTGCTGCCTTATGATGAGCTGATTCTGGCTACTGGCTCCAATCCGTTTATGCTGCCGCTGCCGGGAGCAGATAAGGAAGGCGTAATCGCTTTCCGCGACATCAAGGATTGTCAGATGATGCAGGAAACCTCACAAACGTACCGTAAAGCTGTAGTAATCGGCGGAGGGCTGTTGGGACTGGAAGCGGCCAGAGGTTTGCTTCATCTGGGAATGGAAGTATCTGTTGTCCACATTCATCCGTATATTATGGAACGCCAGTTAGATGAACCGGCTTCCATCATGCTCCGCAAGGAGCTGGAAGAGCAGGGGATGAAGTTCCTGCTGAGCAAGCAGTCCGAAGCGATTCTCGGTAAAAAGAGAGTCAAAAGCCTGCTGTTCGCAGACGGTGAGGTTGCCGAGGCGGATCTGATCGTTATGGCAGTGGGGATCAAACCCAATGTTGAACTGGCGCAGAAGAGCGGCGTAGAGATTAACCGGGGCATCATCGTCAATGATTTTATGGAGACCAACATTCCTGGAATCTACGCCGTAGGCGAATGTGCCGAGCATAGAGGAATCGCTTATGGACTTGTGGCTCCACTGTACGAACAAGGTGCGGTTCTTGCCAAAAGACTGGCGCAGGTCGCCACGGAAGGTTATTCCGGCTCTGTAACCTCGACCAAACTGAAAGTGTCCGGTGTCGATGTATTCTCAGCAGGCCAGTTCATAGAACGGCCGGGTACCCGGGCGCTTAGATATCAGGACGAGATCGACGGGGTTTACAAGAAGCTGGTTATTGAGGATGACAAGCTGGTCGGCGCGGTATTATTCGGTGACACTGGTGATGGCACACAGCTCTTCTCCATAATAAAGAACGGTGAGAATATTAAAGGCAAAGAAAAAGAACTGCTGCTTGGCCTATCCTCAGATGCGCTGGCTTCTCCCAAAGGCAACCGGCTTGAAGGGATGGCCGATGATGAAATTATTTGCGGCTGCAACGGAGTTTCGAAAGGAGCCATTGCCGAAGCCATTCAATCCGGAGGCTGCACAAGTGTGGGCCAGATCAAGGCCTGCACCAAAGCCTCCGCATCCTGCGGCGGCTGCAAACCCATGGTGGAGGGACTTCTTCAACTATATGCCGGAGATCATGTCGTAACGGTGAAGGAAGGGATTTGCGGCTGCACAACCTTAGAACGTGACGAGATTGTCGCTGAAATTAAGCGCATGGAGCTGAAGACCGTCAAGGAAGTCATGAATGTCCTGGAATGGAATAACGAAGAGGGCTGTCCCAAATGCCGTCCTTCGCTAAATTACTATTTGGGGATGCTGTGGCCGGAAGAATATGTGGATGAAAAGGAATCCCGCATTACCAACGAACGCTATCACGCCAATATCCAGAAAGATGGAACCTATTCCGTTGTTCCCCGGATCTATGGTGGGGTCACCTCTCCCGCTGAACTCATGAAGATCGCCGAGGTTGCTGCCAAATTTGATGTTCCTCTGGTGAAGTTTACCGGTGGTCAGAGACTGGATCTGCTCGGAGTCAAAAAAGAAGATTTGCCCAAGATGTGGGAAGAGCTGGATATGCCTTCAGGACATGCTTACGGAAAGACACTGCGTACGGTCAAAACCTGCGTGGGCTCCACCTTTTGCCGGTTCGGAACCCAGGATGCCATGGGCATGGGAATCAAGCTCGAGAAAGCATTTGAACGGCTGAACACACCGGGTAAGGTGAAGCTTGCAGTATCAGGCTGTCCCCGCAATTGTGCGGAAGCTACGATTAAGGATTTTGGCGTAGTAGCGATTGATGGCGGATGGGAACTGCACATTGGAGGAAATGGCGGTGTGCATGTGCGGGCAACCGACCTGCTCTGTGTGGTCAAAACCGATGATGAGGTCATGGAGTGGGCCAGCGCTTTCCTGCAATATTACCGGGAGAATGCCGGATGGAATGAACGGACCGCGCAATGGGTTGAACGGGTAGGTCTGGACAGTATCAAAGCGGCACTTGAGGTACAGGAGGACCGACTTGCCCTTCAGGAGAGAATCCAGACTGCGCTCAGTCTTACCACCGATCCTTGGAAGCAAATCGTGAATGAACCGGAACTGCGTAAAAATTTCGAGCAAATGACTGAGATGAAGACGGTATTGAGGGGGGAAGCCATATGACAATGACCAAAATACTGGTGGGCAAGGTGACGGATATTGATGTGAAAGGCTCCCGTATCGTCAGAATGGGGGACAAAGAAATCGCACTGTTCCGCCTGTCGGATGGAGAAGTCCTTGCTGTAGAGAATAAATGTCCGCATAAAGGCGGAGTCTTATCGGAAGGAATGGTCTGTGGTTCCAAGGTACACTGTCCGCTGCATGATTGGCGGATTGACCTGCACAGCGGGACTGTGCAGGCGCCGGATCATGGTCATGTAGTTACTTATGAGGTAGAAGTGGACAGTAGCAGCGGTTCCATCTATTTAACTCTGGAGGGAAGCCTATGATCCAGGGAAGTGTGTCAATAGTCGGAGCAGGTCCCGGTGACCCGGAACTCCTTACCATCAAAGCCATGCGCAGAATTCAAAGCGCTGATGTCATTCTCTATGACCGGCTGGTGAGTGAAGAAATTCTCAGCTACGGCAAGCCGGAAGCGCTTCGGATCTATGTCGGTAAAGCGCCCGGGCATCATTCCATGCCGCAGGAGGCTATTGAGCAGCTAATCATTAAATATGCTTCTGCAGGTAATCATGTCGTCCGGTTAAAGGGAGGCGACCCCTATGTCTTCGGGAGAGGCGGCGAAGAAGCATTGGCTGTTGCTGCAGCCGGAATTGATTATGAAGTTATTCCTGGCATCACGTCGGCCATCGGTGCTGCGGCTTCTGCCGGAATTCCGCTGACCCACCGCGGGTTGGCTGCATCATTTGCGATTGTAACCGGGAGCCGCTGCCATGATCAGGCTTCAGCTGCACACTGGGAGGGTCTTGTCCATAGTGTGGATACTCTCGTCATTTATATGGGTGTTAGTACACTAACTGACATCCGGCAGCAGTTATTGAAGTGCGGGAAGAATCCGGCAACACCGGCTGCGCTGATCGAGAATGGAACGACTTCCCGTGAACGGACAGTGACAGGAACGCTGGGGAATATGGATAAGCTCGCTGCCGCACTGAAGATTAGCAATCCGGCCCTTATCATTATTGGTGAATCCGTAGCGGTAAGAGATCAGCTACTGGGGCTTCAAAAGGGTGTACGCTCCCAGATCGGCTAAACCGGAGGTGCCTTTTGCCGGAGTGTCATAATTGACGTGACCGCAATCACTGGACCTAGAGGTTCAAACGGACTATACTTTGCAGAGATTACAGCGTTGTATTTACTGATGCAAAGGAGAGAACGGTGATATGCAGATTCAACTAGACCAAGTGACGACCGGACGCCTTGAAGAGAATCTAGGTGGTAAGCCGGGATATCTTAAGCTTTTCTATGATACCGAGGATTGCGGCTGCAATGGAGTTCTGGTGATCCAGATTGTAGACAGACCTAACGATACAGACATCGTTATTCAGAACGAGCCCTTCATCTTCGTGTGTGACCGCCAGCAGGAATCGTTGTTTGATTCCACCATGACACTGCAAGCTGAGGAGAACTATCCTTCCTATAAACTGACCAGCCCATCAGGATTGTTCAGTTCCAATCTAAGAGTTAAGGATCTCCGGTAAGTAAGGAGATTCCCGGGACACCACAAATCGCTCTATATTAGAGCGGTTTTTTGGTGTTTGGCTGAGGATTGATGCAGAGGGTGCGGGGAATGGCAGTTTCAAGTATAATGGGAGGCATCTGAAACTGGAGGCTGTGACGAAATGAAGCCGATTACAATCTTGATTGCGGATGATGAAGCGGAGATCGCCGATCTGATTGCCATGCACCTGGAGAAGGAAGGCTACCTTACGGTCAAGGCATTGAATGGTAGAGCGGCTATGCATGTAGTGCAAACCCAGCCGGTTGACTTAGCGATACTGGATATCATGATGCCTGAGCTGGATGGTCATGAGGTCACCCGGCAGATCCGTGAGCAGCACCGCATGCCGATTATTTTTTTGAGTGCCAAGGCATCTGATTTGGATAAAATAACGGGGCTTGTCCTTGGTGCGGATGACTACATGACTAAGCCGTTTAACCCGATGGAACTGGTGGCCCGGGTCAATGCCCAGCTTCGCCGGGCCATGCAGTTGAACCAGCCGGCTGCAGATACCCTGTCCAGCCTGCAGGTTGGCGGACTGATCATTGACCCGGAAACACGCACGGTTACGATCTATGGGCAGACCGTTGAGCTGACTCCAAAAGAATTTGATATTTTGCACCTGCTTGCCAGTCATCCGAACAAAGTGTTCAGTGCAGAGAATCTCTTTGAACAGGTATGGGGCGAGTCCTATTACGACAGCGGGAATACCGTGATGGTTCATATCCGCACCCTCCGGAAGAAGCTGGGCGAGGACCCCAAGAAGTTCATCAAAACGGTATGGGGAGTAGGGTATGCATTCAATGGCTAGACAACAACGCAGTTTCCGCACTAGTATGCTGATGCTGTTCGGACTCAGTATGCTGATCTCGGGTCTCTTCACTTATCTGGTTTATAAAGGGCTCCAAATGTACTATCATAAGCAGGTCCTGGCAGAAGACGATATTGTCCGTGTGCGGGTTTTCATGAACAGGGTCGGCGATGTTAACTTTTTTCTAATTCTGTTTGTGCCGCTGGCGATCTTCTTCTTCTTTCTGCTGACCAAACGCTACGCCACCTATTTTGATAAAATCTCCTCAGGCATCCACAATCTCGCCAACGGTGACTTCAGCGCCCGCGTGGATATTACCTCTCATGACGAGTTCCAGGTTATCGCTGACGACATCAACCGGGCAAGTGAACAGCTGCAAAAGGCTGTGGCGAGGGGGGACTTTGCTGAGAGCAGCAAGGATCAGCTGGTGCTGAATCTGGCGCATGACATCCGCACACCGCTGACGTCGGTGCTGGGCTATCTGGATTACATCCTGAAATCCACGGATTTGTCAGCAGAGCAGGCAAGGCATTATACCCTGATTGCTTATACTAAATCCCAGCGTCTGGAGAAGCTGATTGAAGAGCTGTTCGAGATTACCCGTATGAATTACGGGATGCTTACTGTGGAGAAGAAGCCCATTGATCTAAGCGAGCTGCTGTTCCAGCTCAATGAAGAGTTGTATCCGCTGTTTGAGAAGAACAAACTGGTTTCCAGGCTGCATATTACGCCACAGCTGATGATTCCTGCAGAAGGGGAGCTGCTCGCACGTGTCTTTGAGAATCTTTTGACTAATGCGGCGCGCTACGGCAGGGATGGGCAATATGTGGACATACACTGCAGGGCGGAGGACGGAAACGCGGTTGTTCAGGTCATGAATTACGGCCATTTCATCCCACCGGAAGAGCTGCCGTTCCTTTTTGATATGTTCTATACGGGTGACCGGGCACGCACATCGGATAAGAACAGTACGGGTCTTGGACTTTTTATCGCCAAAAATATCGTCGAGCGCCATGGCGGCACCATCACAGTAGAGAGTAGTATCACAAGTACCATTTTCAAAGTGACTTTACCACTTAATGCTTGAGAGGGATCATGGCTTCAGTTTAAGGAAAATTTTATTTTTAGGCCACTTTGTATTTAAGCTTTTCCCTATAATCTGGTCTTACACATGATAAAGGGAGATGCTTGCATTGAAGAAGTGGCTTTTTTTGTGCATTGTTTTGCTGGTCATCGTATTCAGGTTTTTTCTAAAGGAAGGGCTGCCGGGACATAATCCCTCCATTACAGTGAATACGTCAGAAATATCCGCTTCTGCAGAAGACTCTGTCACCATAAAGATAGACAAAGCACAAATTCACCAGGGAAATCTCATTTTGGTCAATAAGGATTATCGCATACATACGAAAGGTGTTTCTACGGATATCGTTGCACTTTCAGAGCATGAGGAGTTGACGCAGGGCTTCGGACTGCTGGATCATTCCATCGAGCTGTCCCGGAGCGTAACCGAACGGTTCTCTGAATTGACTGAAGCGGCTGCCAGGGTTGGGGTGGAGCATTTCCGCATCAGCAGCGGGTACCGGGATCAAGATGAGCAGCGTAAGCTCTATCGTGAAAAAGGTGCGGATTATGCGCTTCCTGCGGGTCACAGTGAGCATAACACAGGGTTGTCGCTGGACATTGGCTCATCGCTTGGAGAGATAGCTCATTCTCCGGAGGGGGACTGGCTGCTGGCCAACGCATGGCATTATGGATTTATCCTGAGGTATCCTAAAGACAAGACAAATATCACCGGGATTAAATACGAGGCATGGCATTTCCGATATGTCGGGCTGCCGCACAGTCTGCTGATGAAGGAGAAGAACCTGGTGCTGGAGGAATATCTTGCCGATCTCAAACAACAGAAACGTCTGAAGGTCACGGTCGACAACCGAAAATATCTCATACTCTATGTACCGGGTTCGGAGCTTGACAGTGTTCAATTGCCGGCGGGACATCCTTATGAGATTTCAGGAAACAACATCGATGGGGTAATCGTCACTGTAGAACTGAGCAAATGGGGGAAAAGATGAAGCGACGGAACCGGAAATTTTTGATACTGGGATATGCTCTATACGTGTACCTGCTGATAAAAATTATTTTGTTTAAGTATGGAGCCGTGGATATCCAAGTGCTCTGGCGTCAGCTGCACAGTGTGCTGGAAGACCCTGGGATGATTCAGAACCGGCTGGCATTTGCCAACTTTACTCCCTTTGTCTCTATCAACCGCAATCTGGACCGGCTCTCGCAGCCCAATGATTTCATGAATTTGTTCGGGAATATTGCCCTCTTTATTCCGCAGGGAATTTTCGTCCGGCTATCGGGCAAAGGAAGCTTCCTCACTGCTTTTTTATTCTCTTTAGCATGGAGTGCAGCTCTGGAATGCACACAGGTTCTCTTGGCCATGGGCAGCTTTGATGTGGATGATCTGATTCTGAATGTGCTCGGAGGCCTTATTGGATATGCTATTTGCAAGATATACCCTCAACCTGTTGTTCTTCAAAAGAAATCATAAGAAATAACGCAACAGATTCAACATAGGAGGCAAGCATGTGAAAATCATCGGAATGGATATAGGAACGACCTCCATAACGGGTTTGGTCTATGATCTGGAACACCGCAGGGCTGTGCACTCTATCACTGAAAAGAATTCGGCGCACTTGCGTGCCAGCCGGGAGGACTGGGAACGTCTACAAGATCCCGCAGTCATTCTAAATATAGTGCAAGGTATACTAAGCAACTTATCGGCGGTGGAGCCGGAGGTCCGGGGAATCGGTCTGACCGGACAAATGCACGGCATAGTGTATACGGACGCTGCCGGGAAACATCTGACCCCGCTTTACTCCTGGCAGGATGGCAGAGGCGGTCAACCTTACGATGATCAATTTACAGTAGCGCAGAAACTGAGGGAGAGCACCGGCTATTCAGTTGCGCCCGGCTACGGGCTGGCAACTCATTTATATAACCTGCAGCATGACCTTGTCCCACCCAGGGCAGTCAGCTTCTGTACCATTGCTGATTATGTTGCCATGAGAATTACCGGGCGGACGTTGCCGCTGGTTGATCCCACCCAAGCTGCAGGAATGGGATGCTACAGCATCCCTGAGGGTGATTTTGACAAAGAAGCCATTGCACGGCTAGGTATAAATATAGACCTGTTGCCTAAGGTAACTTCATCCGGAACGCTGTTGGGATTAACCCGGGAAGGTATTCCGGTATTTACACCTCTCGGAGATAATCAGGCGAGCTTTCTGGGTAGCGTGCCATTTACCGAAGAATCGATACTGCTGAACATCGGCACCGGAAGCCAGCTCTCCGTTCTGATGAACCATTTGGGCATCGGAGCTGAGGGTTTGGAGGCACGCCCGTATCCGGGTGGCGGTGTGTTGATGGTCGGAGCCGCGCTGAGCGGCGGGAAATCCTATGCGCTTCTGGAGAAGTTTATCCGTGAGCTTATAGAAGCTTATACCGGAGAGACCCAGGAGGATATGTACACATTTATGGATAAATTACTCGGAGACGGGCAACCGTCCACTGAGGGATTGTCTGTGAATCCGCAATTTCTGGGGACACGGCTGCATTCTGAATCGCGGGGAAGCATAGATGGGATTACGCTGGACAATTTCACTCCGGGCCTGCTGACCCATGCTTTTCTTCAAGGCATGGTTGATGAGCTATATGCTTTTTATAATCGTATGAAGCAAATGAGTTCTGAGAATCACTGGACTCGATTGATCGGCTCCGGCAACGCGTTGCGCGCAAACCCGGCTCTGTGCACCAAGGTGGAAGAGCGGTTCGGACTGCCCCTTACCCTTAGTTCAACTTCGGAGGAAGCTGCCATCGGTGCGGCCTTGTGCGCGGCAGTTGGCGCTGGGCTAATTGGTAGCTTCAAGGAAGCCGGTCAATACTTGGAGTGAAGTCACCATTCACCCACGTGAGGCAATTCATTAGAAGCACTGCGGGAACTGTCGGATGATCGAATTAGTGAGCATATCAGCCATGGCCAATGCTCCCCTTTCGATGGAATCATACAGCTGAACACTTTGTTTGTAATCCTTTTGGAGCAGAGCTACTGCTTCCCCTTTTGTCAATGCAAGATGCTGATAGAACATTTGTCTGAATTCTTCCTTGGGGAAATACGGATTGAGGCGGCTGAGGAATTCCACAATCTGGTCGCCATTGGCAACCCATTTCTTCTCGGCGGGAAAGTAGGGTCTCCAGTGATATTGCATGGAATTTCCTCCTTAACGTTTAGCGTATGTTCCTTGCACCAGCTTCGTACAAACTGGCTTCTGAAGCATAGGCTTAGATCATGTATACCGTATCTTATGGTATATCCGCCCAAGTGGTTCATAACACTGAATTTCAGAGAATAGGCGGGAAGAAATGAAAAATAGAGGTATTATGAATAAACGAGAGAGAATTGAAACAGTCATTTTATATGGAGTTTTCATATGTTACATACTTTTTTTATTTAAAATATTTATCTTATCAAGAGTTTCACTTGTGGATTTGTTAAATAGTCAGAGGACACTACATAGGTCAATCAATCTCATTCCTTTTTATAGTATAAAGGAGTATATATTTAGCAACTCAGCCAGTATAAAAAGTTTCGCTTTTGCTAATGTGGGCGGCAATATAGAAATCTTTATTCCTCTGGGCGCATATTTGTCACTATTCAGAGCCAATAAAAAAGTAATAACCAATCTGCTATTTATATTCATAGTGAGTTTATTAATTGAAACCATTCAGGGGCTTTTTGGCATTGGAG
>NZ_LVWH01000215.1:0-27191 GCF_001909045.1 Paenibacillus sp. P3E
TAGTAGAGAATTGTATAATATATCGATTAGATAAAATAGTTAAAGAAAGTAATGCTATAGTGCTAAAAAATAGCAAAGATTCAATTGTCATAAAATATAAAACATTGGAATTTTTCATTCATCATAACTCCTATAAAAAAACTGTGAGCCTCCAATTTCAAGATCTTAACGGAAATACATGGTATGGACAATCAGGTAAAGGAGTTGGCTTAGGTTTTAACTGATCAAACATACTTTAAATTGTGTACACAATACCAAATACAAACTTAAGAAGTATTTGCTCAGACAACTATATTTGCTTTGCGATGAGTTGTTACCTTGAAATGGACAGTCTTAAAACAACTGGTGGAATTGATGAACGAAAGTATCAGTCAAGTCAGCAAGAAAATAAAAGTCACCTCCAGCACGAGATTCCCTCTTAGTCCAGCTATTCAGGGCTTACCTACCGATTTTAAGCTGCGAAAGTTGATTATCTATTCTAACTTATGTAACATTTTTTCAATACCGATAAAAAAGCACCATTATAGATGCTTTTCTAATATCAAACATTAAATTTAACTGGAGTTTTATTGTCGTGTCAATGTTTCCTTCCTAAAGTCAGATTCATACGTTAAGGCGTTTTTGTCTCTGCTTAGGCTTAGAGATACTTTACTGGATGCATTAAATTCCAGAACCATATTATATTCATCTTCATAAGTAATTACAAATGGCTCCCTATACGGCTCCAGCTCCTGATAATAATCCAGCGCTCCTCCTGAATCATCTTCAAGTTCAATATTTCTCCCGTAAACGTGACGATCATGTGATCTACAAAGCGCTGTTAGCCCAATTAGGTGTAAAAGTTATATCTGTAACAGAGCAGACAGAAGCAGATTCACCGCAAGACAAGCTGCTAGAGGGAATGCTGGAGGTGATGTCCGAGTTTTTCAATGCCAACCTTGCTGTAGAGGTTCGGAAGGGAATGTCGCAGAATGCCAAGCAAGGCTTCAACAATGGCGGCACGCCACCGTATGGTTATCGGACAGAACACTTAGCTATCAGTAATCAAAAGGCCAAAGCAGTGTAGGTACATGGCCCCCGTGAAGAAGTGGACATTATCCGCTGGATATTCAACCAGTATGCTCACGAGAATATGGGATACAAGAAAATCTCCAGTATGCAGATTGAAAAGGAAGTCCCTACGCAAAAAGGTGGGCAATGGTCTGCAAGCACGATCCGTGCAATCATCTTCAATGAGTCTTATATTGGGCGGCGCTGCTGGAACAAGCAGGATTATCAGACCAGCGGTAAAAAATGGCGTGACCGTTCAGAGTGGATCATTACGGAGAACGCACATCCAGCCATCATTACTGAGGAGCTTTTCAACCTATGTCAGGAGAGAGCTAAAACGAAGCAGAACGGTGGCGGCGTGACACATCATCCTTTCCAGCTCAAGCCTAGTTCTCCCTTCTGGCTTCGCAGCTTCTTCTTTTGTGATAAATGCGGCTCCAAAATGCTGGGTCACTCTACTTCAACTACACGCAAATATGGCGGGCAACGTTACTATGTATGTGGCGGGTACATGCGGAAAGGGAAACAGTTCTGTGAGTACACAAGCTGGCGTAAGGAAAGCATCGAACGCATCATTACAAGCAAACTACGTACGGCGGTCCTTCGGCTGACACTGGATAACCAGCTTGAGCAGGCAACCCTCAGCTACCATCAGGAGACGAACAAGCAAATGCTAAGTGCCATATCAACACTGGAAACTGAAATTGAGTTCCTGAGAAAGAAGACAACGGATATGCAAGCAGACATCAATTCAGGGAGGGCTAAACCCTTCTATAAAGACTTGCTAGAGGAGATGAAGAGCGAGCTTCAGGCCAAAGAAACCGAGCATACAGAGGCACTGAGAGGCTATAAACCAATGGTTTTGGACGCAGGAGCACTGCAATTAATACAGCATGAATTAAAGAAACTGATTGAACTTCTGGACGATGAAATGCCCAGTGTAGAGCAACTGAATATCATGGTTAGTAAGTACGTCCAAAAGTTAATTGTGCAGCGGGAAACCAAGACTGTGCATCTTACATTTCATATTGTGCATGATGGAAACACACTTTATGAGAAGTCTATAGCAGCAGATTGGGACGTTTCTTCCCGTCTGTAGCGACTGTTTGAGGGGCATTAACCACTGTGTTTCTGCCCCCTTTCTCTCGCATGTTTATGGCGGTTCACGCAGACCAGAATAAACCTTATGAGAGAGAATCATGCTATTCATGACCAGTATTGCTCACAAACCCAGTGTTATCAAGGCTTTTTAACCACAACGCACCCCTAATTATCTCCTGAAAACATGAAAAAAGAGTACCATTTAAGGTACTCTCTCATACTCCATATGGAGCCGAGGGGAGTCGAACCCCTGTCCGAAGATAACGGCACATAAGTTTCTACGAGTGTAGTTACAGTTTTGATGTCACCCGAGTATCGCCCCGTAACCGGCTATACGTTGGGTCAGCCTGATTATCTTCTTCTGCTGACCCCAGGCGGAGACCAGACAGCGTATCCCACTACTTGTTAGCCCCTATCCCTGTCACATGGGCGATGCAGGGTAGAAGCACGCACACAGGTTATTAAGCTGCGAAAGCGTAGTTGTTTTGTTGTTTGCCGTTTAATAGGCTTTAGCGTTGATGAAGCGGACGCGTCCCCACTACTCGCTGCTCATGCTCGAACTACCCCCGTCGAATCCAAGAACGGCCCCTCATTAGAAAGGGCGCTTCGGATCAAGCGGATCTTCCAGCAAGAGAGATCCAATATACAGCCTCTAATATTAGAGGACTGTCACGAAGCAAAAATCTTACTTACACAGTATAGCACACTTATCAACACTTTAACACGTGGGTTAAAGGAATTGAAGGGTAGATCTGGAACTCCAGGAAGAGCCGCACCATCGGCCTATCTGGCGATCTTTTGTTTCTCACGCAGCGCACGCGCGATGTCGCGTTGAGCATCTTTTTTGGCGGCGGTGTCGCGTTTGTCGTATTGCTTCTTCCCCTTACCCAAGCCGATTAGCAGCTTCGCGTAGCCATTGCGCACATACACCTTCAGCGGCACAATCGAGTAGCCATCCTGCTTGGACAGACCGAGCAGCTTGCTAATCTGCACCTTATGCATCAGCAGCTTGCGTGTGCGTGTCGGGTCCGTCGGGTTATTGCGGTTCCCCTGTTCAAAAGGGCTGATGTGCATGTTGTGCACATGAATCTCGCCGTTCCGAATGGTGGCAAAGGCATCGCCAATGTTAGCGCGGCCATTCCGCAGCGACTTGATTTCCGTACCGGTCAGCACTAAGCCAGCTTCATAAGTGTCCTCGATAAAATAATCATGGGAAGCTTTTTTGTTCTGGGCGAGCACTTTCCCGTCTGCTTTTTTACCCATGAAAGTCACCCCTTGAATCGAATTTCCCGTTTGCACGGAGTCAAATGTCAGATCTATATTGTATCAAAAGCAATCCCACGAACGCAAGGAAGGATGATCCTCTCCTGTGCTGACACAGATCAGGCGATTGTACCAAGAACGCTAATGGAACAAATTGTACTAAGGATCATTAATTGTGCGAAGTATATCAATTCTTATCTTAAAAAAACGCTGCCTCCTCACACAGGAAGCAGCGCCTTATATCGTATTCAGCTTACTCTTGCGTTTTTTTCTTTTTCTTGCGGCGGCCACTGCCCTCAGGGCTGCCGCTTTTGTCGCTCTGCTCCGCGTTGCCCGGTGTCACGGAAGGGCTGATGAAGACGCTGCCCTTCTTTTTCTTCTTGCGGCGGCTCTTGCCTTCGCCGCCGCTGCTGCGGCCCTCGGCCGCTGGCCCGCTGCCGAGATCCTCGCGGCTGCGGAACCGCGTGCTGGCGTCCACGCCGCGCAGCTCGCTGCCCTGCTCTGCTCCGCCGGCAGGGGCGCCGTAACCGCCCTTGCCGGAGCCGAAGCCGAAGCTGATGCCGCGTCCCCCGGCACCGCCTCCGGCCTCTCCGCCGCGGCCACGCCCGCCGCTGCGGTCCCGCTCACGCGGCGCGCTGGTCCCGCCAGCCTCGCCGCGGTTCACGGCCGCGAACGCCCGGCGCGCGGCCTCTGCCGGACCGCCGCCGCGCTTGCTGCGTCCGCCAGCCGGCGCACCGCCGCTGGCTTCTTCCGCTGCGCGCGGCCCTTCCCCGGCGCGAGCTACCGCGCCGGGCTTGCCCTTGCCGGCGTGCGCTGCGCCGCCGGTTTTGCCCTTGCCCGCGCCGCCAGCGCTGCCGGGCTTCCCTTTACCTGCGGCGCGCCCCTTGCCGCCGCCGGCTTTGCCACCAAGCGGCTTCGCGAAGCCGCCGCCCGCTCGGCCGCCCTTGCCGCCACGCCCGCCATAGCTGCGGTGCTCGCCCGCGGCGCGCGGCTTCATGTCGACCAGCTCGAAGTCGATCGTATGGTCGTCCATGTTGACCTTGGCGACACGAATCTTTACCTCGTCGCCAATGCGGAACACCTTCGAGGTGCGCTCCCCGATGAGCGCCATATGGGCTTCGTCGAAGTGATAGTAATCATCGCTAAGCGCGCTGAGGCGGATCAGGCCTTCGACGGTATTTTCCAGCTCGATGAACATTCCGAAGCTGGTGACACTGCTGACCATGGCATCGAATTCCTCGCCAACCTTGTCCTGCATGTACTCGGCCTTCTTCAACTGCTCCGTATCGCGCTCAGCTTCTACGGCCACACGCTCGCGTTCCGAAGACTGCTGGGCGATTTCCGGCATCCGGCTGGCGAGATATTCATGACGCTTCTCTGTGAGCGCCCCGCCATTCTCGATGACCTCACGCATGACTCGGTGAATGACAAGATCCGGATAACGGCGGATCGGCGATGTGAAATGGGAGTAAAACTCGGCTGCCAGCCCGAAATGGCCTGTGCTCTCCGCATCATACTTCGCCTGCTTCATAGAGCGCAGCATCATGGTACTGATGACGGTCTGCTCCTTCGTTCCTTGAATCTGTTCTAACAGATCCTGCAGGGCGCGTGGATGTACCGAATTGCCCCGGCCTTTGACATGATAGCCAAAGTTCGCCGCGAAGGCCATGAAGTTCTGCAGCTTCTCCGGGTCCGGATCTTCGTGAATCCGGTATAGGAATGGCACTTTCAGCCAGTGGAAATGTTCAGCCACAGTCTCATTGGCCGCCAGCATGAATTCCTCGATAATCTGCTCGGCCACGGAACGCTCGCGTTTCACGATATCTATGGCCTTGCCGCTCTCATCAACGATAATCTTGCTCTCTTCAAAGTCGAAATCGACCGCCCCACGGCGCATCCGGGCATCCCGCAGCTTCATCGCCAGTTCTTTCATCAGACGGAAATCGTCGATCAGCGGACTGTAGCGCTCCAGCAGCTCGGGATCTTCGTCTTCGACGATTTTGCGGACATCGGAATACGTCATTCTCTCTTTGGTGCGAATAACGCTCGTAAAGACATCATGCTTCACGACCTTCATATGCTCGTCGAATTCCATCTCACAGGACATCGTCAGCCGGTCCACCTTGGGATTCAGACTGCAGATACCATTCGACAAGCGATGCGGCAGCATCGGAATCACCCGGTCGACCAGATACACGCTACAGCCGCGGTCATAAGCTTCTTTATCCAGCTCAGAGCCTTCACGTACATAATAACCAACGTCAGCGATATGCACACCCAGCTTGTAGTGCCCATTCTCCAGACGAGACACGTTCACCGCATCATCCAAATCCTTGGCGTCCGCACCGTCGATGGTGACAATGTTCAGACCGCGCAGATCGCGGCGTCCCTGCTGGATGATCTCGTCCTCGGTAATCGAATCCGGGGCCTGCTCCGCTTCATGCATCACTTCACCCGGAAAAGCCTCCGGCAGCTGATGCTTACGGATCACCGACAGAATGTCCACACCCGGGTCATCCTTATGCCCCAGAATCTCAATGATTTCCCCCTCAGCCGCTGCGCGGCCCTCCGGGTAATTCACAATACGGACTACAACCTTCTCACCGTCAACCGCACCTTTGAAGGACTGCTTCGGAATAAAAATATCCCGGTTAATCCGCTTGTCATCCGGCAGCACAAAGCCATACGTCTCCAGGCTCTGGAACACACCGACGGTCTGCAGTACCCCTCTTTTGACGATCCGCACGACTTCGCCTTCCATACGCCCGCCAGACGGACTACGTGATGTAATGCGAACCAGAACGATATCGCCGTTCATCGCACCTTTCAGGTCATTGGCATTGATATAGATATCGGGATGATCGCGGTCATCGGGGATGAGAAAAGCAAACCCCTTCGCGTGTGCCTGCACACGTCCGCGTACCATATCCATGCGCTCAGGCACCCCATAACGGGCATTGCGGGTCAGAATCATTCTTCCATCCTGCTCCAGCAAGAGCAGCAAATCCTCGAATGCTTTGAACGACTCGCTCTCCTCTATCGCGAAATGGCTCACCAGTTCGTCATATGTGAGCGGTTTATAAGCGGTCTCCCGCATGAAATCCAGTAATTGTTCCTGTGTTATCAATTTCGTCACCTCGGCCCTCCGCAGCATTCTTATGCCGCTGGCATATATGTATGTCTTGTCCTCTATTGCCTGTGTGTATTCCAGTAAATTTTACCTTTATATACTCATACCCTAGTATACACGAAATCAATCCCCGGCATCCCTTTTATGATCAACCGACGGTTAACACAGCACAAAATTTTCTCAACCGCAAAACTTGTATATTCCAAAACAACCCCACAAAGCAGACCTGGGCATGAAGCTTACTCAGGTACTTTGCGGGGCCCTTTAATCGTATACGTTCTAGGCTCCTAACAAAAAAGCCTCCGCCCCATTCTATAGAGAACAGAGTGAAGGCTTGCTGTTAGTAATCTAGTCTACCAGAACGGCCACAAGGATCGACATAATGAAGAATCCTGCTGCCAGTCCAACCGTTACACGCTGCAGTACGAGCTCCATACCGCGTGCTTTTGTTTTACCGAAGAGATGCTCAGCACCGCCGGAGATGGCACCGGAAAGACCTGCGCTTTTCCCTTTTTGCAGAAGAACGACCGCAATCAGACCGACGGAAAAAATCAGGAGCACTACTTTCAAAAAGATATCCATTCACTTCCACCTCCTACGTCCAAGCATCACTATCTATGCTAATTTGGGATTCACGTTTCATAAACAGCATTTTAATTTTATCATAGCCAAGATGCGAATACAACCAATTGAGTACAGATAGGCAAAAAAAGCCTGCCGAATCCGGCAGGCTCTATATATCTTTGCTCAAAAGGAATTATCTTTTGAGGTTGTAGAAGGATTTCAGGCCGTTGTATTGAGCCAATTCACCCAGTTCATCTTCGATGCGAAGCAACTGGTTGTATTTAGCAACACGGTCTGTACGGGAAGGAGCACCTGTTTTGATCTGACCAGCGTTAGTTGCAACAGCGATGTCAGCAATTGTGCTGTCTTCGGATTCACCGGAACGGTGGGAGATAACTGCTGTGTAACCAGCACGTTTAGCCATTTCGATAGCATCGAAAGTTTCAGTCAATGTACCAATTTGGTTAACTTTAACCAGGATGGAGTTACCGATACCTTTTTCGATACCTGTTGCCAGACGCTCAGTGTTAGTAACGAACAAGTCGTCACCAACCAATTGGACTTTGTCGCCCAATTTTTCAGTAAGCAATTTCCAGCCATCCCAGTCATCTTCGGACATACCGTCTTCGATTGTGATGATTGGATATTTTTCAACCCATGAAGCAAGAAGGTCAACATACTCAGCGGAAGTGTAAGATTTACCTTCGCCGGCAAGTGTGTATTTACCGTCTTTGTAGAACTCAGTGGAAGCAACGTCCATACCGAGGAATACGTCAACGCCTGGTTTGTAACCGGCTTTTTCGATAGCTTCGATGATTGTAGTGATTGCTTCTTCATTCGAACCAAGGTTCGGTGCGAAGCCGCCTTCGTCGCCTACAGCTGTGTTCAGGCCTTTGGATTGCAATACGGATTTCAGGTTGTGGAAGATTTCTGCGCCTGTACGAAGAGCTTCTTTGAAGCTTGGTGCACCTACAGGAAGAACCATGAACTCTTGAACGTCGATGTTGTTGTCAGCATGCTCACCACCGTTGATGATGTTCATCATTGGTACTGGAAGAGTTTTAGCGTTGAATCCGCCCAGATATACGTACAAAGGAATATCCAAAGCTGTTGCTGCAGCGCGGGCTACGGCCATGGATACTGCCAGGATTGCGTTAGCGCCCAGCTTACCTTTGTTAGGAGTTCCGTCCAAAGTGATCATCAATTTGTCGATGCCCACTTGGTCAAGAGCGTCCATACCGATTACTTCTGGAGCGATAATTTCATTTACGTTCTCAACAGCTTTCAGAACGCCTTTGCCCATGTAACGGGATTTATCGCCGTCACGAAGCTCTACAGCTTCATGAGCGCCTGTGGAAGCGCCGGAAGGAACGATAGCGCGGCCTTTAGCGCCGGATTCCAGATAAACATCAACCTCAACAGTAGGGTTACCGCGGGAGTCAAGGACTTCGCGAGCATATACATCAGAAATAATAGTCATTTAAGTTAATCTCCTTTTAACATAGGTTATAGTCTTGCAGGTCTGGCAGGGTACTGACTATTTGCGGCTGGCAATCATGGACTGTCCGGTCATTTCCGCAGGCTGCGGAAGTCCCATCAGATCTAAGATCGTTGGTGCCACGTCTGCGAGAATACCGGATTCGCGCAGTACAACATTTTCGGTGGTTACAATGAAAGGAACCGGGTTGGTGGTATGTGCCGTGAACGGACGACCATTCTCGTCAAACACCATATCCGCATTACCGTGGTCGGCAATGATGATGGCAACGCCGCCTTTGGCTACAACTGCATCCACAACCTTACCCACACATTCATCCGTTACTTCCACAGCCTTGATGGTTGGCTCCAGCATACCGGAGTGTCCTACCATGTCAGGGTTCGCAAAGTTCAGGATAATGGCATCTTGTCTGTCTGCCTCGATTTCCGCTACGCAGGCCGCCGCCACTTCGTATGCGCTCATCTCAGGCTGAAGATCATAGGTTGCCACTTTTGGCGAGTTAATCAGGATACGGGTTTCGCCAGGAAGCTCTTCATCGCGTCCACCGCTGAAGAAGAAGGTTACGTGCGGATACTTCTCGGTTTCCGCGATACGCAGCTGCTTCTTGTTCTGCTGTACAAGCACTTCACCCAGTGTATTGTCCAAGTTCTTAGGCGAATATGCCACATAGCCTTGAACAGTCTCACTGAATGTAGTCAAACATACAAAATGCAGGTTCTGCGGGAATAATGGACCCCGGTCGAAGCCGCGGAAATCCGAATTCGTGAATACCTGGGACAGCTGAATAGCACGGTCCGGGCGGAAGTTGAGGAACACGACGGAATCGCCGCTCTCAACAGTCGCTGTCGGTTTGCCTTCGCTGTCTACAATTACGCTAGGCTCAACAAATTCATCATATACAGAGTTCTGGTAAGATCCAGTAATCGCCTGCAGAGCATCAGTATATTTCGGGCCTTCGCCATAAACCATAGCGCGGTAAGCCTTCTCTACACGTTCCCAGCGTTTGTCACGGTCCATCGCGAAGTACCGTCCGGATACCGTAGCAATCTTACCTACGCCCACTTCTTCAATCTTGGCGATCAGCTCCTGAACGAACTTCTGTCCGCTGTCAGGAGGAACGTCGCGGCCATCCATGAAAGCATGAATATACACTTCGTGCATATCTTCTTTCTTGGCCAGATCGAGCATAGCAAACAGGTGTTTAATATGGCTATGCACCCCTCCGTCGGATACAAGCGCATACAGGTGAAGCTTCTTGCCGGTTGACTTAGCGCTTCTTACAGCAGCAACCAGTGTTTCGTTCTCAAAGAATTCCCCATCACGGATCGACTTATCGATACGGGTCAGGTCCTGGTATACGATCCGGCCGGCACCGATGTTAAGGTGACCCACTTCGGAGTTCCCCATCTGTCCTTCCGGCAGGCCCACAGCTTCGCCGCAAGCGGTAAGCGTAGTGTTCGGATACTGCTTCAGGTAACGGTCATAGTTCGGCTTGTTGGCTTGGGCAACAGCGTTGCCTTCAGTCGTATTACGCAGACCGAAACCATCCATGATGATCAAAGCAACGGGTTTTGGTGCTGACATCCTTACTTCGCCCCCTCAACCAATGAAACGAACGAAGCAGGCTGCAGGCTGGCACCGCCGACGAGCGCGCCGTCGATGTCACTCTGACTCATGTACTCCGTAACATTCTCAGGCTTCACACTGCCGCCGTATTGGATACGCACTGCTTCAGCAGTCGCTTCATCGTACAGGTCTTTTACAAGCGTACGGATGTAAGCGATAACTTCATTGGCATCCTGGGAAGTAGAGGATTTACCTGTTCCGATAGCCCAGATTGGCTCATAAGCAATAACGACACTTGCAGCCTGCTCTGCGCTAAGGCCGGCAAATGCGCCTTCGGTTTGAACTTTGCAAACATCTTTTGTCTGGTTAGCTTCACGCTCTTCGAGCTTTTCGCCTACACATACAATTGGAGTGATGCCGTGGCGGAATGCCGCATGCATCTTCTTGTTCACGATTTCGTCTGTCTCGCCAAAGTATGCACGGCGTTCAGAGTGGCCGATGATCACGTAATCTACACCAAGGTCTTTCAGCATTACGCCGCTGATTTCGCCTGTGTAGGCTCCGTTATCTTCGAAGTGCAGATTCTGTGCGCCAATCTTAATGCTGGTACCCTTGGCTGCTGCAACCAGTGCCGGCAGGTTCGTGAATGGTGCGCAGATTACGGTTTCTACGCCTTTCACTTCTGCTTGGCCTTTGACTTCAGCGAAAAAGCCTTCCGCTTCGGAAACGGTTTTGAACATTTTCCAGTTCCCGGCGATAATAGGTGTTCTGCTCATAGTAATGGAATGCCTCCTTCTACCTTCTACGTCTTACTTGTCGTTCAGTGCTTCTACGCCAGGAAGTGCCTTGCCTTCCATGAACTCGAGTGATGCGCCGCCGCCAGTGGAGATATGGTCCATTTGGTCAGCCAGGTGGAATTTCTCTGCAGCTGCTGCGGAATCACCGCCGCCGATGATCGTATAACCTTCGGTTGTTGCGCAAGCCTGAGCTACAGCCTTGGTTCCTTCAGCAAAGATGTCGATTTCGAACACGCCCATAGGTCCGTTCCATACAACCAGCTTGGAGTTCTTTATCACATCTGCATAGAGTTCGCGAGTCTTAGGACCGATGTCCAGACCCATCCAGCCTGCTGGGATTTCATTGATGTCTACTACCTTGGTATTCGCGTCTGCGCCGAACTTGTCAGCTACAACAACGTCTACCGGGAGCAGGAAGTTCTTGCCAAGTTTTTTAGCCTTTTCGATAAATCCGAGCGAAGCTTCGAGCTTCTCGTTATCTACCAGGGATTCGCCGATTTCGAAGCCTTGAGCTTTGGTGAAGGTGTAAGAAAGGCCGCCGCCGATCAATACGTTGTCAGCCAGAGTCAGCAGGTTGTCGATAACGTCGATTTTGTCTTTAACTTTGGAGCCGCCGATGATGGCAGTGAAAGGACGTTCAGGGTTCGAAAGAGCTTTGCCCAGAACGGACAGTTCCTTCTCCATCAAAAGACCGGATACAGCCGGCAGGAAGTGAGCGATACCTTCAGTGGAAGCATGTGCACGGTGAGCTGCGCCGAATGCGTCGTTGACGAACAGATCAGCCAGTTCTGCGAACTGCTTAGCCAATTCAGGATCGTTCTTTTCTTCGCCCGGATAGAAACGGACATTCTCAAGCACAAGCACATCGCCATCGTTCAGTTCAGCGATTTTTGCTTTTACTGCTTCGCCGATAGCTTCATCAGCTTTGGCTACCGGTTTGCCGAGCAGCTCGGACAGACGCACAGCAGCCGATGTCAAACGCATGGAATCAACGAATTGGCCTTTAGGACGGCCCATGTGGCTGGCCAGAATGACCTTTGCACCATTCTCAATCAGGTATTTAATTGTTGGAAGGGTTTCGCGGATACGGGTATCATCTGTGATCTTGCCGTCTTCCACTGGCACGTTGAAATCTACACGTACGAATACGCGCTTGCCTTTCACTTCTACATCACGGACACTTTTTTTGTTCATGATTAATTTTCCTCCACACCCAAAATTGGTACAACCACGAATTCATTTAGAAAGAGCGGAAACAAGGAACTTCTGTTTCCGCTCTATAGATGCTGCTTATTTGAAATCGGTATTATTGAGCCAGTTTAGCGAATTTCTCCAAAGTACGAACGAGTTGTGCAGTGTAGGACATTTCATTGTCATACCAAGCAACAGTTTTAACCAGTTGTTTGTCGCCAACAGTCAGGACCTTAGTCTGTGTAGCATCGAACAGGGAACCGAAAGTCATACCCTTGATGTCGGAAGATACGATTTCATCTTCAGTGTAGCCGTAAGTTTCTGGATCGGAAGCTGCTTTCATTGCTGCGTTGATTTCTTCAACAGTTACGCTCTTATCCAGAACAGTAACCAGCTCAGTCAGGGAACCAGTCGCTACAGGCACACGTTGTGCTGCACCGTCAAGTTTGCCTTTCAGTGCTGGGATTACCAGACCGATAGCTTTTGCAGCACCGGTAGTGTTAGGAATGATGTTCTCAGCAGCAGCGCGGGCACGTCTGAAGTCGCCTTTTGCGTGTGGAGCATCAAGAGTATTCTGGTCACCTGTGTAAGCGTGGATAGTAGTCATCAGGCCTTCAACGATTCCGAACTTGTCGTTCAGGACTTTTGCCATTGGAGCCAGGCAGTTCGTTGTGCAAGAAGCGCCGGAGATTACTGTTTCGGAACCGTCAAGGATGTCATCGTTAACGTTGTAAACAACAGTTTTCATGTCGCCTGTAGCTGGAGCGGAGATAACTACTTTCTTAGCTCCACCTTTAAGGTGCTTTTCAGCGGCTTCTTTAGTGGTGAAGAAACCTGTGCATTCCAGAACGATATCAACGCCAAGCTCTCCCCAAGGAAGTTCTTCAGGGTTGCGGTTAGCAAGAACCTTAACATCTTTACCATTAACTTTGAAGAAGCCGTCATGCACTTCAACATCGCCTTGGAATTTACCTTGAGTTGTATCATATTTAAGCAAATGAGCAAGCATCTTAGCGTCAGTCAAGTCATTGATTGCTACCACTTCGATACCTTCTACATTTTGAATACGGCGGAATGCAAGGCGTCCAATACGTCCAAAACCGTTAATACCAACTTTTACACTCATTGAATAGTTCCTCCTAGATTTCGTTTTATTTATTCAAGACAGGCCGTGAGGCTCGTCAAGACAACAATGTTAAGTATAATGCATAAGTCCTTTGCTTGCTCCCCATATTCTGGAAGCTATAGGACTGCCTGGATCTGATTGTCAATTTCTTTGCCAATTTCGACAGCAGCTGCCTCATCGGTAACGAGTATATCCTCCTGCCCGAACCGCAGCATCGCATGAATGGCTTTCGCCTTGCGTTTGCCTCCTGCAATCCCAACAACCACTTCCGTGCGGATAATATCCTCAAGGCGGAGCCCCATAGTCAGCATGGTATGAACAACCTGACCTTCTTCATTGAAATAATAGCCGAACGATTCGGCAACCGCTCCTTCTTCCTGAATCTCCGAGACTGTAGTCTCATCCAGCTTGCGGCGGCGGGTCATTTCAATGGCATCCCCAATACCATGCACAATAATTCGTGATCTGCGGATAATTTGCACGATCTCTCCAATATTTGCGTCGAGCGCCAGTGACTGGTAAGCATCTTCACTAAGTAAATCAGGCACATGCAGAAGGCGGTAATTGGCTCCCATCCGTTTGGCCATCTTTGAAGCGATGGTGTTAGCCTGGATCTCCATGCTCTCACCCAATCCCCCGCGCGCCGGAACAACCCAAGCGTTCTTATAGGAAAGGGATAACGGAGGCGTGAGCTGATCAGCCATTTCAGCAAGCGTTGAACCGCCCGTAACGGCAATGGTATCATCCGACCGCAGTACACCAAGCAATGCCTTGGCGCCGGCGCGTCCCAGCTCACGCTTCGTGAACGGCGACGTCTCGCAATCACCAGGTACAACAATAACTTTGTTCAGACCATACGTTGTACGAATTTTATCTTCCAGATCATCCAGACCAAACAGGCTCTTGGCGATTGGCTCCAGCAGGTCAAGCAGTCTGCGCCCCGCATCGCTTACGCGCATGCCTACGCTCTCGATCTCAATGAGCCCTTGCGATTTCAGAAGATCCGTCTCGGCACGCAGCACCCGCTCTGTCATATCAAGCGATGCGGCAAGCGTTCTGCGCCCAATAATATCGGACAGCATGATCTGATGTAGAATCGTGTAACGTCTCTTAAGGGTTTCCATGAGATCAGGCAGAAGCTGCTTTTGGATTTCTAATAAATTACGCATGCTTTCACTCCTGCAACTTCGTCTTCCTCTTATTCCCTTGTCCATGGTCTTAAAACGTCCCGGGTTAACTTTTTAAGTCCCACCCATATTCTACCCAAATATTACGCGGAGTGCAAGTCTTCCGAGACTATAATTCTCAACCTCTTTTCATCTTATACATCTGCCGCGTCATGGAAAGTGCTGAAAGTCCTGTGACTCCCGGATAAAAGCCCTGTAAATGAATTTCCCCGAACGCTGGAGGCCGCATATTAGAAGAAGACAAAGATATTTTTACAGCAGTGTGATTAAGCCGTTGCATTTGAACCCTAAATAGATTATAATAATTTCTGTTGCGCCCGTGGTCCAATGGATATGACGTAGGCCTCCGAAGCCTGAGATCCAAGTTCGATTCTTGGCGGGCGCGCCATTAATTTCACTTTTGTACATATTTTAGCAGTACCACCTATAGTATTTAACCAAAGAGCCGCTTGTTGGCTCTTTTTTTATAAACTAAGTTTGACTTTCTTTGACTTTTTGTTTGAATTTGTTTATCATGTGGTTAATACGGTAACAGTAAAAATGAACACATTCGAAGAACCAATTCAAGGAGGTTTTCCACGTGAGTTATATTCCTATGGTAGTAGAACAGAGCAACCGCGGTGAGCGCGCTTATGACATCTATTCCCGCCTGCTGAAGGACCGCATCATTTTCCTCGGAACGGAGGTTAATGACGTGGTAGCCAATTCCATCATCGCCCAAATGCTCTTCCTGGCTGCCGAGGATCCGGATAAGGATATTCATCTGTATGTGAACAGCCCTGGTGGTTCCATCACAGCCGGAATGGCTATATTTGATACAATGCAATACATTAAACCGGATGTTTCCACCATTTGTGTGGGCATGGCCGCTTCCATGGGGGCTTTCCTGCTGAATGCCGGTGCCAAGGGCAAACGCTTCGCGTTGCCCAACAGTGAAATCATGATCCACCAGCCGCTGGGTGGTGCTCAAGGACAGGCTACAGACATCGAAATCCGTGCCCGCCGTATCCTTAAGCTCCGCGACAAGCTGAACCGTATCCTATCTGAACGCACTGGCCAACCGCTGGAGCGCATCGAGAAGGATACCGACCGCGACTACTTCATGACCGCTGCTGAAGCAGCTGAATACGGTATTGTCGATAAGGTTATTGAGAAGACGCTGCCTGCAGGCGTATAATTCTCAGCACATGCAAAAGAGGCTGCCTGGACCATTAAGGTCTAGAGCAGCCTCTTTTGTATGTGTAGCAGTAATTCGTTATCCGAGCCGGCTGTAACCCAAGGCATCAAGCTTCCCGGCGATTACACGGTACCCTCTGCCGTTAGGATGGACATGATCCAGTGATAGCAGTCCACGCTCATTGCCGGCGAACTCATAATAGATGGAGGCAAACCCGCATACATTGCTGCTGTAACCCGCAACATAGCCGTTAAACTGGCGTACCCAGTCTGTAGCTTCCGATAACTGGGGATAAGGATTATAGAGTCCAACCATCCGGATGATATAGGGCCGGCGACTCCCGTTCTTTAACTGCCAGAGTGAACCCATAATCTCGCTGAAGTTTCTTTTACATGCGTAAAGCGCCCGTTCCAGCGCCGGAGACAGGTGACCCGGACGAAATGACACGGCTTTGGCTGCTTTGATCAGATCATTTCCGCCAATGGACAACGTAACAATATCTGCATCCCGGACAGCTTGGCGGAACATGGGGTCACGGCTTAGACGTTGTTCCAATGCAGCGGTAGTTAGACCATTGATACCAAGATTGACCGATCCGACTGGAGCGCGGAGCCGCCGCTCTGCCATTCTGCGGTAAACGGGTACGAAGCCATTACCCGGCAACGCTCCGAATCCGGTCGTCAAGGAATCACCAATGGCCGTGTAGAGATAACTCATTTCCTTCCCTCCCCGCTTGTTAAGCTGGTTTCTCCTTTAGCTTATGAACGGGGGAGGTACCAGGCAACGGGGAGGTGTCCATATACGGCATTAGCGGAGCGGGCTAATCTCCTGTTTTATGCAAGAATGCACTTATTTCAGACTAGCGAACGGGCTGCTTCCATCTGGCAGAAGCTCCTTGAAGGTGAACTCATATTCAGGGAACCCGGAAGCATATGCTGTATATTCATAAATTTGGAAGAATACTGCCAATTTTCCGTCTTTCACATAAAAATTCTTCTCTGTATTCAGGCCGGTGAAGCCTCCCAGGTAACCGCCCTCTGCTTTGATTAGCTTGGACAGCTTGGCATTAAGCTCTTTTTTATAGTTCGGGTTGGCTTTCAGTAAATCCCCGATCAGGAGGCGCTTGCCGTCCTTCAGAGAGAACGTGAATGCATTGCGGTAAGTCATGCCGTGGGCACCGCCAGTATAGCTGTACTGGGTCGTAATCAGACTGAGTATGCCGTCTTGATTGTACGTGATCACATAGCCGCCGTCGAACTCATACGGCCGGTCGTCCGAGGATCTATTCGCAATTTCCTTCTCTGCTTCAGCTGCAAACTTGTTGAGTGTCTGCTTAATTGTATCGTTGATCGTTTGCTGGGCCTTGGCATTCACCAGACCGCTGATCTGCGGATAATCCAGTTTGACCGGTGTGTCCTTACTTTCCTTAACGATGCTCTCCGTCTTTATGGTGATCGCATTTTGCGGTTTGCTGACGACATTCAAAGCGCCTGTAGCCGCACTATAGTCCCCCTTATACCCCAGATAATCGCTCAGCAGATCAAGCGGAACGAACAGCCGATTGTTGATATTTTGGGCTTGATAACCATTTAGATAATAATTATTCACACGGATTGAAATTTCGTAATCGGTGAGAGACAGATTAACCTTCGTTGTTCCTTTACCGATTGTATAGACCTTTTCTGCCTTATCATAGGTCAAGGACATACCCAGTGAATCGCGTAAAAAAGTCACCGGCACCCATACTTTCCCTTCATGGACAACACCAGTCTGAGGTGTAATCTTCCCGTTTACCTTCAGCACCACTAGCGAATGTTCCGCATTTGCCTTAACCGCAGCCGAAGCAGCCTGACTGGTCCCTGCGGGCAGAATCCCTCCGCTTAGCAGAATCCCTGCCGCCATAATACCTGCCCCCCATGTGAGGGCTTGTTTCTTCTTGATGTTCTTCATATGGTTATCCCCTTCCGCTAATACGATGATAGATTTGATGAAAATTCCAGAATACCGGAGAGCAGCCTGCTTGCCGCCCTCGTTTCCACTCTTCCCATTATAGAGACATCTGGAGCAGTGGTTGTTACAAAGCCCTTTACAATTTCTTAAGCTTCGCTGACCATTTCAGGGCTGCTTATTACATTTCTTTAAACAAAATGAGAGATCTCGCAACCATTCCCCGCAAAAAAAGAGGCACTGCTCCCTGCTGTAACCAGCAGGGGAAGCGCCTCTTGAGGAAAACAGACTATTTCAGCTCATACATTACGCTAAGCTGTGTTGAAACCTTCACTTCTCCCGGCTCAACGGAAGTGCCTCCGGCTGTATCTGCCGCTGCTTTGGACATTGCCGCATTTTCCATATAGATCACAGGGTTGTTGCCGTCATCATTCTGTGTGACCGTAATGACCTGGCCCAGGCTGCGTTTGGCTGCTTTGGCAATAGCTCCAGCTTTTACATCTGCATTGGTCATGGCTTTTTCAATCACCTGCGCTTCAAAGGCTGACGGATCTTCAATGGCGAATTGGGCATTGCCAATGTTGTTCGCTCCTGCGTTAGAAGCGGCATCCAGCAGCGCTCCAACCTTGGTTAGATCACGATAGGTTACCTTCAACGTATGCTGGGCAATGTAGCCTTTAACCTGTTGACCATCTTTATCAGAATAGCTGTAGTTCGGTTGTACGCTGAATTGGGTGCTCTGAACATCTTTATCTGCAATACCCCAAGTCGTCTTCAGCAGTGTGGTGATCTTGGTGATTTTGGCTCCATTAGTTTTCTGCGCCTCTTCTGCCGTTGCTGCCGAAGTGCTTACCCCGATAGACAGATAGACAACGTCCGGTTTGATGGAAAGCTCTCCTTTGCCAGTCACATTGACGATGTTTCTCTGGGCCTCTTCTGCGGCGTAAGCCTTTTCAGGGCCTTGGAATGCTCCGCTCAAAGCCATCCCCCCTATCATCAAACTCCCTGCCAGCATTACCGCTCCGAGCTTTTTGCTCCATGCATTCATGTTTGCCATCCCCTTTCGTTATTTGTAATTGTTGTTGGTACTCTCTAGACGGCGCGGCTTGGCAAAAGTTGCATATCATCTCAATAGAAAAGAAAAAAAGTCATACAAGACCACAGGAGCAGATAACCGTAACCTTATCCTTTCCTATACCTATCTATACACAGACATTAAAAAAAGCCCCGGAGGGCTTTTTGTCATACCATTTAAAAGTAAGGCCTTGCAACAATTACTGGTTCTCAAGCTCTTCTTTGCTGACAAGACTTGTCAAAGCGGTTACAGCCTGGTCCGCATCGGCGCCGTCCGCGCTGATATAAATCTCCGTGCCGGAACTGATCGCCAGGCTCATAATACCCATGATGCTTTTAGCGTTCACTTTTTTATCGTCTTTTTCCACGAAAATCTCCGACGAGAATTTGTTAGCTTCCTGCACGAACAATGCTGCCGGCCGAGCGTGAAGCCCCGTCTTCAACCGTACAACTACCGGGTGCTTTGTCATGAAACGCTTACCCCCTATTTGAGATCTGCCCAAAAATTTCACATTAATTTTATAATATTATATCATTATAACCGCAACCGCACTAGAAAAAAAATAATCAGCCACCCCGGACCTTATCAGCCAGCTCGTCAATTTTGCGCAAACGGTGATTTACTCCCGATTTACTGACTGTGCCTTTCAGCATTTCGCCAACTTCCTTAAGGTTGATATCCGGGTGTGCCAGTCTGATCTCGGCTACTTCGCGCAGCTTATCCGGCAGGCTTTCCAGCCCCACCTCACGCTGCAACAGCTTGATATTCTCGATCTGCCGCACCGCCGCACTTATGGTTTTGTTCAGGTTGGCCGTTTCGCAGTTGACGATCCGGTTCACGGAATTGCGCATGTCACGCATAATCCGCACATCCTCGAACTTGAACAGTGCTTGATGTGCACCGATCAGGCTAAGAAACTCGATGATTTTCTCGCCTTCCTTGATGTACAGGATGAAACCCTTTTTGCGCTCAATGCAGCGGGCATTCAGATGAAATTCACCTGCCAGATCCACCAGCGCCTTGCAGTGCTCCTCGTACATCGAAGCAATCTCCAGATGATAGGAAGATCCCTCCGGATTATTGACCGATCCTCCCGCCATAAACGCCCCCCGCAGGTATGCGCGTTTGCAGCAGTTCTTGCCGACAATTTCGTGGTCGATCCCATCCGTGAAGATGAAGCCTTCGGAGACGATCCGCAGATCCTTGAGAATTTCCTGAACGCGGTTTGGAATCCGCACGATATAGACGTTATTCTTCTTCAAACGCATTTTTTTACGCACGAGCAGCTCGATATGGACCTGGTAATATTTCTTAAGCAAAGAATATACCCGCCTTGCAATCGCGGCGTTCTCCGTCGAAATGTCGAGGACTACCTTTTTGCTTGAAAGCTGCACCGAACCATTCATCCGGATCAGCGCGGACATCTCTGCTTTCTCACAGCAAGGCTGGCTCTCCACCATCGTCAGCTCTTTTTTGGTAAGGGCCGCAAAAGACAAGGGGCTCACCTCTTTCATGTTCCTACAAAATAGACTTATCTGGAAATCCAGTCTTTCACAAGCTGGTAAATATGATGACTTAGCTTATCTGTATCATGCCTCAGATAGGTCTTGAATAATACCAGCTTGTCGGCAATCACTTTGTAGCCGTTGCCATCCACTACATCAAGGTCAAGCTGTACGGGCCGGGCACCCTTTTCTGCATACTTTAACTGGACCTGCTCAGGAATCTCGCCATCGTTCACGATCACGTAATCGAACAAATGAAGGCCTACGTGGTCATAGACGGCCTGAAGGTGGTCACTAACCGTGTAGTTGTCTGTTTCCCCGGGCTGGGTCATCACGTTGCAGACAAAAATTTTGATCGCGTCCGAGGCCACAACAGCCTCCGCCAGCTTAGGCACCAGCAAATTAGGAAGAATACTCGTGTACAGACTGCCTGGACCGCACAGGATGGCGTCGGCATTGCGGATGGCCTCCAGTGCCTCCGGGAGCGGCTCTACATCTGCCGGCTCCAGGGAGACCCGTTTGATGACTCCTCTGGCTTCAGGGATTTTGGACTCACCTGTAATCATAGAGCCATCAGCCATCTCAGCGTGCAGAACTACAGCTTCGCCAGCAGCAGGCAAGACGCGTCCGCGCACGGCGAATAACCGGCTAAGCTCCCGTACCGCAGTGACAAAGTCACCGGAAATGTCCGTAAGCGCCGCCAGAATCAAATTCCCGAGGCTATGCCCGGCCAAGCCTTCTCCGCTGCTGAAGCGGTATTTCATGATCTGGGCCATAAGCGGTTCTACATCAGCCATTGCTGTCAGTACATTGCGGATATCGCCAGGGGGTGGCATTTGCAGTTCGCTGCGCAGTATGCCAGAGCTTCCCCCGTCATCCGCAACCGTAACGATCGCTGTAATATCAAGCGGCTTTTCCTTCAAACCGCGAAGCATAACAGACAATCCCGTACCTCCACCCATAACGACGATACGTGGACGTTGTCCTTGTTCTTCAGCCACTATTGACCCCTTCTCTCTTAATGCCGGTCACGCTCGGAGTCCCGGTGACTGACGGCTACCGACTCCGTCTCGCTAACCCCCAGCATCTTACCCAGGTATTCGGATATTGCCACAGAGCGGTGTTTGCCTCCCGTACAGCCAATGCCGATAATAATCTGGGATTTGCCTTCTTTCCGGTATTGCGGAATCAGGAAATGAAGCATATCCAACAGTTTGGTCAGAAACGTCTGTGTCTCCGGCCATTTCATTACATAATCGTAAACCTCGCTATCCTGACCGGTCTTTGGCCGCAAATGATCCACATAATGAGGATTCGGCAAAAAACGGACATCAAACACAAGGTCTGCGTCGATCGGAATTCCGTATTTGAAGCCAAACGAAGTAATATTGACAGAAAGAGTGCTTTTGCCCAGATGGGAAAACCGCGATATAATCTTCTCCTTCAACTGGACAGGCTTCATACTGCTGGTGTCAAAACATAAGGTTGCTGAATTCTTCAGCTCCTCCAGCATCTGACGTTCCAGGCGGATGCCATCCAGCGGCATGCCTTGGGGTGCCAGCGGATGATGCCGCCGGCTTTCCTTGTAGCGCTGTACCAGTACGGAATCTGTTGCATCCAGGAAGAGAATTTCAAAACCGATCGTTGACTCATCTTTGATATAGGACAGTGACTCCGACAGAGCTGTGAAGAATTCTCTTCCGCGCAAATCGATAACAAGCGCTACTTTGGCAATTTTCCCTTTGGATTGCTCAATCAGCTCTGCGAATTTGGGAATCAGCACCGGCGGCAAATTATCCACACAGAAAAATCCGAGATCTTCCAGGCTCTGCACGGCAATCGTCTTGCCTGCACCTGACATGCCCGTAATAATGATCAGGGTGGCACCACCGGGCGGTGATTGTTCCATTTCGGTCATCAAAGCGCCCCCTCCCTATACATAGTATATGAATAATTCCATCTGCTTAAGAACGCAGCAAAAGACCTGCAGCGCCAATAATACCCGCATCATTTCCAAGCTCGGCAGGCACGATGGTCACTCCGGTCTGTAGTGGGGCCGGGGCCAGCTTCGCGAACACGCGGCGAACCTCTTCAAACAGAATATCTCCGGCTTTGGAGACACCGCCGCCAACGATGAATACCTCCGGGTTAAGCACCGCTGCGACAGCAGCCATGGATTTACCCAGATAGAACGCAGCACGGTTCACAATTCGCAGAGCAACTTCATCTCCGGCCTTGGCTGCATCAAATACTTCTTTGGCGGCAATTTTCTCCACCATGGACAGGGAAGTGCGGTCGCCGCGGCTAACAGCATCATTGGCCATGCGAATAATACCCGTAGCAGAGGAAACGGTCTCCAAACAACCCATGTTGCCGCAGCCGCATTGGATAGCTTCCAGATCAGGCACTACAGAAATATGACCAAGCTCGCCCGCTAGTCCGGCAAAACCCTGATACACCTTACCATTAATAATGATACCGCCGCCGACACCTGTGCCCAGCGTGTAGCAGACGCAATTCTCCACACCACGTCCCGCTCCGCTCCAGGCCTCACCCAGTGCAGCGACGTTAGCATCATTGTCTATTTTGACTGGCTTGTTCAAGCGACCCTCAAGAATGGAGCGGATCGGCACATCTCTAAAACCTATGTTAGGCGCAAGGATGATAATTCCTTCACGAATATTCGTAAACCCGGCCAGGCCCGCTCCTACACCGGCAAGCTGATCCCAAGAGTACGGGGAGTCCTCCACAATCTGACGCACATACTTTTCGATATTATCGATGACGGCATCGACGCCATCCGCAGTTCCCGTAGGCCCCTCAAAAGTGTGCAGCAGGTTCCCCTCGGCATTGCAGATTCCAACCTTAATCGTGGTTCCACCTAAATCCACGCCAACGTAGATACTTTCAGACATGTAACAAGCCACCTTTTTCTATGCTAAAATAGTTAATCCTACGTACCCACTATAATAGAAGGTACCCCTGCGGTCAAGGAAAGGCGGCACACCCGGCCACATAAGGGGCTGGTATTTTTTTTAGCCTAAAGATACGGGTTTATGAGTACCCTGTAAATTCTTGTCTTTATAAAAAAAGCCTCTTACCTATGCGGCAAGGGGCGGATGGATCAACTTCACTTAAGGGGATGGCCGGTGAGGCGTTTGACTCTAGACGGCTACTCCGACAAAATCCGTTTCTGTCCCTCCAGTGCGCGGATCGGTGCGATGTTCTGGGTGAATTCGAGGGTGCCCATGTAGCGGCCTGCTTCGTCACGTACTGCGAAATAACGGATGTAGATAAATTTATCCTTTATGGCAATCCAGAAATCCTCAGCGTCTTTGCGGCCCGCCTTGAAATCCTCCAGCAGCTTCTCAACGACATGCACGCTTTGCGGCGGGTGGCAGTTCTGCACCGTGCGTCCAATGACGGCCTTAGTGCGGGCGAAGATCCGCTCTTTGCCATGCGAGAAGTAGCGGACTACATCATTTTCATCAATAAATGTCAGGTCGACAGGCAAATGATTCAGCACTGTTTCCAGCTGATGCAGCGACAGCAGGCCTGTCTCGAAGCGGATAAAGCCTTGCGGCGATAATCCTCTTTCTCCTTCTTCCGCTTGCACGGCTGATCCCTCCGGTTCTGCGGCACGCTCAGGAATCCATTCCTGCTCCGGCGCAGTCAGACAGAAGCCAATTTCGTCGCTTTCGCGGGCGATTTTGACCCATTCATCTTCAGTCAGCTTATCGAGCGCCATCGGCAGCAGAATATTTTCTTCCTTAAAGATCATTTCATTTACTTCCTGGATAATGTTCGTCAGAAGAGCTCCAAGCTCCGCAGCTTCCCCGTTG
Source organism: Paenibacillus sp. P3E (assembly GCF_001909045.1). Taxonomy (NCBI): domain Bacteria; kingdom Bacillati; phylum Bacillota; class Bacilli; order Caryophanales; family Paenibacillaceae; genus Paenibacillus; species Paenibacillus sp. P3E. The sequence goes on from NZ_LVWH01000215.1 coordinate 24,020, forward strand.
TATGCACTGAGCGCCGCTTTTGCCTGTTTTATCATACCGCGAATACCATCATCCACTCCCCACATTACCTTGGTTGGTCCATAAATACCGTATTTCTCAAGGTAAGGGAACAACAGATTTTCTTTGCGGCTATAGTGCTTGTCGAGATCCAGCAGCAGGCTCAGATCCTCCAACAGCTTGAAAATCATCTCTTCGCTGTCGTTCCGCTGGAATTTATCGGCATGCAGCTGCAAGCGGAAGTTCACAAGCCGTTCAATCTCACGGTTCTCCAGCTTAAAGGTGTGGACAGGATGTCCCGGCTGCTCCTCTGGCTTGTTAGAACGGTGAATTTCCTGGATTGAGCCTTTAAAAATGGCCGTATGCACAGAGCATAGGCGCTGTACCTCCGTTACAGGAATCCCCTCCTCTGTCATCAGGGAATGCTCCATCGCGGAAATTTCAGCTACCGTAACATCACCTACCGCTTCTGCAAAACGTGCTTTGACTTCCTCTACACTTTTTCCGGCATGCAGTTCCTTAATAATCTCCTTAAGCATGGCTTGGCGGCGTGTCTGCTCAGGAATATCCATTTCACGGTTGTTAATCAGTTCGCTCATCGTTCTCTCTCCTTCTCTATTCCACTTGTTAATCTCAGTGATCTATTCAATAATCTCGAAGCCATGACTCTGAAAGGCCAGCCGGACGGATTCGCGATCCATTTTCTTCATTGTGATTCCTTTAGACAAGGTCATGAACCGGCCCGCCGTCTGCAGCATGCCAGGCTTCGTAATATCGCGGAAACCCAGCTCAACCATAATGTCTATGGCCTCCGGATAACGACTGACCAGCTCGAATATGGATTCATCCATGTTAAGGTGTTTGCTCATTGCACTCTCCTCCTGCAGCTTAGCTTCATGCCAATTGATAACCTTTCTCAACAACAGCTTAGCATAGGGTACGGGGCCAAAGAGTGATTGCAGTCACTAAATTAGAAACTTATATTCCTGCAACTATTCATTGCAAAGCAGAAATGAATTGGTCCCGTTTTTGTTACCGTCATGCCTATATTCCAACTTATGGATATAAAAAAAGACTGTTTCCTCCGCCTGTTACAGCAGAAGAAACAGCCTTTTATAAAGTCCGTTCCGGTTATAGCATTTGGCTCAGTCTGGACGAATTGCGGATATCGTGCGAAATGCGCATGCTGCAGAATTTGGGACCGCACATGGAGCAGAAATGCGCTGTTTTGGCACCCTCGGCTGGAAGCGTCTCATCATGGTACTCCAGCGCCCGCTCAGGGTCGAGCGACAGATGGAACTGGTCACGCCAGCGGAACTCGAACCGAGCCTTGGACAATGCATTGTCCCGATCCTGGGCACCCGGGTGGCCTTTGGCCAGATCTGCAGCATGAGCAGCGATTTTGTAGGTGATAACTCCTTCGCGCACGTCATTCTTATTAGGCAGACCCAGATGCTCCTTGGGCGTAACATAGCACAGCATCGCTGTCCCGAACCAGCCGATCATCGCCGCCCCAATCGCCGAAGTAATATGGTCATAACCCGGGGCAATATCCGTGGTTAACGGACCCAGGGTGTAGAAAGGGGCTTCCTGGCAGAGCTCGAGCTGCTTGTCCATATTTTCCTTGATCTTGTGCATCGGCACATGCCCCGGACCTTCGACCATCACCTGAACATCGTGTTTCCAGGCCATGGCTGTCAGCTCCCCAAGTGTCTCCAGCTCAGCGAACTGAGCCTCATCATTGGCATCGGCGATGGAGCCCGGGCGCAGTCCGTCTCCCAAGGAAAAGGCCACATCATAAGTCTTCATAATCTCACAGATTTCTTCAAAATGTGTATATAAAAAGTTCTCTTGCTGATGTGCAAGGCACCAGGCCGCCATGATGGAGCCGCCTCGGGACACAATTCCGGTCATTCTTCCGGCAGTAAGCGGGATGTACTGCTTCAGCACCCCGGCATGAATGGTAAAGTAATCCACGCCTTGCTCCGCCTGTTCAATCAGCGTGTCGCGATACAGCTCCCAGGTCAGATCCTCGGCTATTCCTTTTACCTTCTCCAGCGCCTGATAGACCGGCACTGTGCCGATCGGTACTGGTGAGTTGCGGATAATCCATTCGCGGGTGGCATGAATTTTTGTACCAGTGGAAAGATCCATAATCGTATCGGCACCCCAGCGGGTCGCCCATCTCATCTTCTCCACTTCCTCTTCAATGGAAGAAGTCACGGAGGAATTCCCAATGTTCGCGTTGATCTTAACCAGGAAGTTACGGCCGATGATCATCGGCTCACTCTCAGGATGGTTAATATTAGCCGGGATAATGGCCCGTCCGGCAGCGACCTCATCCCTTACAAATTCAGGCCGGGTATTCTCGCGAATCGCGATATACTCCATTTCCGGCGTAATCATCCCCTGCCGCGCATAATGCAGTTGGGTGACATTGTGGCCCTCACATGCTCTTAAGGGATTCCGCTGCAAGCCGGAGAACCCTTCTGCCGACGTCCGGTCTGCAGCTAATCGGGAGTCTCCGGGCTGAGCAGTTCTCCCGGCGTACTCCACTGAATCCCCGCGCTCCGCAATCCAGCTTAAGCGGTGCGGAGGCAACCCTTTCCGAACATTGGTATCTTCAGCGGCATCAGTGTAAATACCACTGGTATCATAGACACGAAGCGGTGCATTGTCCTCTTCCCCCGCAACACCTTCGGTCCGGCTAAGACGGATTTCACGCATCGGAACCTGAATATCGGGACGCGAGCCTTCTACATACACCTTACGGCTTGCTGGAAATCCCGACAGATCAACTTGTTCCTTTTTTGATAAATCTGACATTTTTATCTCCTCCTCATCGCTCTGTGAGCCATTCAGATAAGATCAGCACGCAGTAGGGTAAGACGAGGGATTACTCCCTCGGACTCCCCGTCAAACCGTGCATGCGGATTTCCCGCACACGGCTTTCCTTCGTCAGTTCCCCATCTTCAGGAGTGAGTTTCCTTCATCCGTCGCCGGATTGCTTATTTCACTCCTGAATTAGGAACGTGTGGTGAGTAAGCTTGTTAGAAATACCATTCCGGCTGATTCCAGTACTTTGTTTGGTATCAGCCGGTTTGACACCGTAGATCTCTTTTTGCGCATAAAGGCTCGCACCCTCATTCGCGTCCATTGATCCAGACGTTCAAAC
>NZ_LVWH01000216.1:0-27185 GCF_001909045.1 Paenibacillus sp. P3E
CGAGGAAGGTTATGCCCTGGCCGTACGCCGAATGACGGAACCGGAAAGCGTATTTGGACAACTGAAGAATAACCGGGGCTTCCGGCGCTTTCTGCTTCGCGGCATGGAAAAAGTGACGCTTGAGGTCGGTTGGCTTTCGCTTGCCCATAATATGCTGAAGCAAGCCACGGTGGACCAAAAACGCAAGGTCGCGATTCTCCAATAACAGGAGAATCGCGGCCTTGCTGTCTTTTTACTGCCTCTTGAATACATATGGGCTGTTTCTTTTTTTTGAAAATCTACTTATGAGACAGCCCCTTTTTATTTCCCGGGAAAAGAACACTGGTTTTAATTAGTCTTCGTAGGTAAGGAGCGAATGAACCCCGATACCGGAGAGCTTATTCCGTCCGGCAAGCTGGGTCAATTCGATCAGGAAGGCCGCTCCGACCACATTGCCGCCCAGTTGCTCGATCAGGCTGACCGAAGTGGCAATGGTGCCTCCCGTTGCCAGCAAATCATCAGCAATAAGTACGTTTTGTCCAGGCTTGACCGCATCCGTGTGAACCGCCAGCGTGTCTTTACCGTATTCCAGATCATACCCTACCTCAATCGTTTCATACGGCAGCTTGCCGCTTTTGCGGATCGGTACAAAACCGACACCCAGCGCGTAAGCAAGGGGGGCGCCAACCACAAATCCACGGGCCTCTGGACCGGCAATCACGTCGATCTGCAGGTGTGATACCAGAGCCTTCAGCTCATCAATCGCCCGGCGGTAAGCTTCGCCATCCTTAAGCAAAGTAGTAATATCTTTGAAGCTGATGCCCGGCTGCGGGAAATCTGGTATCACACGAATACTGTCTTTAAAATCCACACTATCATCTCCTCAAAAGTTTGTGAGCGTTACCTCACTGAATTGACTTCGAATTAACCCGGTTCGGAAAGCATTTGACTTATCCCACCCGGGATACAACCGGGCGGCGGGACAGCATCCACTCCTGCAGCTCGCTGCGGCTGCTTTCCATGAAATAGCGTTCCATTTCCGCAGTCTGCCCCAGTCTCACAAATTGCTGTGAAGCAGTAAGACTCTTAGCGGCGGGCTGCGTAACAAAGGTAACATTCCCCTGATTACGCTCGATAAAATCAAGCTCCTCGAATACATCGAGCATTTTGACCAGCATTCGCATCCCCATGGAAGACTGTCGGGTGAGCCGCAGCAGCAGTTCATGCTCGGGTATTGGAGCTGCTGCCAGCGCAGCCAATGATTTATATAGCACTTTGAAGTGGTCTCTTGTCGGCATCTGCAGCCGGTCCCGGCCATCCCTGATCGAATGCAGTAAGGCAATATTATCCACATGGGGGAAAGCGGCGAACAACGCATCCAGCTGCTCCGGTGTTTCCGGCATATCTAGCAGGCAGAGTAGAGATACCTGTGTGTCTTCTGAAACTGCCGGTTCATGCCGAACTGGTGTTATACCAGCATCCTCATCATATACCCATAGTGACATGCCTTGGAGCGCGCTCATTGGCGACAAGCGGCTGTTCTGGAATACAGCAGCTGTTCTGAGCGGCTCACCACCACAATAGGGCTGCAGGAGTTCTGTAAGCTGTGAGGCTTGCTTCACCGCATCGGCTGCACCGCGAAGGTCAAAGAGCTGCGGACTGGGCACCGACAGATCCTGCAGCATGAGCTGCGGTTTCCGTGAGCCATTCCACTCATTGACCGACAGCTCAGCCAGAATGTCGATCAGCGTTCCATCCGGGAGCAGTTCAGCAAGCCCTCCTTTGCCAAAGGCAACCACTTCAATGGTATGGCTGCCCTGCTGGAGGACAAGCTTTAGATGCTTGCCTTCCTGCCCCATCTTTCGGGTCTCCTTCACCGCAGCACCACGAACAATGAATTTCGGCACCGGGTTGGCCATTCCAAATGGAGCCAACCGGCCCAGTTCAAGTGCAGCCTGCAGGGACAAATCAGCAATGGCCGTCTCTTCATCTGCTGAAGTCACCGGCAGAAAGTGCTCCGGCTTCAGTACCTTCGCAGCATAATCATTTAGAGCCGCTGCAAAATCCTCAATTTTGTCCTGATGCAGGCTCATCCCGGCCGCAGCCGGATGTCCCCCGAAATGATCCATTAAGTCCGCGCAGGAGGTTAAGGCTTCGTAGATATCCAGACCGGGAATAGATCGGGCTGAACCCTTGCACATGCCTGTCTCCGGGTGAATATCCAGAATAATCACAGGGCGATAATAACGTTCCAGCAGCTTGGAGGCCACTATGCCTACTACCCCTACATTCCACCCCTGATGGGCAAGCACTATAATATCAGGCAACTTGTCCTTCTGAACCTGTAGTTCCAGCATAGCAGTGGCTTCGGTCACAATTCTCTCTACAACCAGCTGGCGTTCTTTGTTCAGCAGATCCAGCTCTCCGGCAAGCTTCTCTGCCTCATCCGTTTGCTCTGTAGTCAGCAAAGTAACAGCGCGTCCAGCGTGGTCCAGCCGTCCACTAGCATTGATTCGCGGAGCCATGCCAAAAGCAATATTCACTGCACTGACTGTATCCATCGTTATCCCGCTAACCCCAAGCAGGGCACGTATTCCAGGGAATGGTGAGTTCCGCATGCTGGAGAGGCCTCTACGAACAATACTGCGGTTTTCGTCCAGAAGAGGCATCAAGTCAGCGACTGTTCCAATCGCAGCAATCTCGCTCCACTCCTTAGGCACCTCGTCCCCAAGCAGTGCCTGAGCCAGCTTGTAGGCTACCCCTACACCAGCCAACCCTTTGAACGGATAAGGGCAGTCTGGCAGCTTGGGATTGATCAGCGCATAAGCTTCAGGCAAAAGCTCCGGCGGTTCATGGTGATCCGTAACGATCACATCCATCCCAAGCCTGCTAGCGTATGCAATTTGATGATAGGCACTAATACCAGTATCTACCGTGATGATAAGCGATACTCCTTGCTGCTTCGCCCAATCCAACGCATGATTATGCAATCCGTAGCCTTCATTTGCGCGGTGCGGAATATAAATATCAAAAGAAGCGCCCAGGTAGCGCAGCAGATAGATCATCAGCGCAGTACTGGACACTCCGTCCGCATCATAGTCGCCATATACAAGGATATGCTCTTCTTCTTGTAGAGCCTTTCTAATCCGGGGTACCGCTTCGGTCATCCCCTTAAGCAGAAAGGGATCATGCCCTTCCTGGTCTCCGCCTTCCATGAACATAAGCGCCTTGTCCGGCGTGTTCATTCCTCTCTTCACAAGCAGCGACGACAGGAGTGGAGAAACCGAAAGAGTCCGGGCCAAATCCCGAACTTCATCAGGATCGGCTGCCGGAGATTGCCATCTTGTTTTTGAATGAAGCAATAGATTTCACCTTTCTCTCCCGTAGCAGCTATTGAAGCAACGTTGGGATTTCATTGTCCACAAGCTCATGGTTGCTTTTGTAAGGATAACCCGGATCATACGGTACAACATCCATATGAACCTCGCCTACATGCACAAAACGGTGCTGCAGAAGCTTTCTGGCGCATTCCGAAATATCCTGGGCTTCCATAACCGTAATACGCGGATTCACGCTAATTTTGACCTGGAGATTTACATAACTTCCTTGTTCCAATGCCTGCAAATATTCTACCCGGATCACGCCATGCACCCGCTGTACCGTTTCAATGAAGTTGGCTGCTTCTTCGGAAGGAAGCTCCTGAAGTTTCTTACCATATACAGAAGCAGTGATCAGCGAAAAACCTTTGCGGATAATTAAACATCCGGTTAACAGTGCTGCAATCGGGTCCATATATAACAATGGATGCCAGTTTAAAGATCCGCCAGCCATCGCTAAGGAAATCCCGATAACTACAGTAATTGAAGTATATAGACTGAAGCGGTGGTTATCTGCATATGCAGCATGGCTGCCATCGCCCTTTTTTTTGAAATAACGGTACTGGTACTGAAAAATGGCCTCTTTCATAACAATGGAGATGAGCACGGCGACAAGCGCGGTTTGTTCTGGTGCTGACAAATGTCCTCTGGTCAGATCACGAATCGCTGAGAAGGCGATTTGAAGCCCGCCCATTAGAATAAGTACTGAAAAAAGAATGGCTATAATCGGCCCTTTATTGCTCTCCTGATTGCGCTGAGCTGCTCTATTCTTCTGATCCCGCACTGTCCGCCATGGAAGCGGTAGAATCTCTGCCAGCTTGGCGGCTGCATCCGACCCCGAATATAATGCATCACCAATTAATGCTTTGCTGCCCGAGACATAACCAATGGTCCCTTTGGCTACCGCCAATGCAAGATCACCGGCAACTCCGGTCCAGACAACTTTATCACTTGGTGGTGATTGTTTGTCATACATTACGAGTTCCTCCTTACCACTAGCAAGTAATCTCATGATGACTGCTTGGCCTGACATTCCACTCCAAAGATTTCGAAAAGCCGCGTCGTCTTTGACGCGGCTTTTCAAGTGTACCTGACTTTAGGCCTTTGCCGGATTGCTCTTTCCAGCCGACTTCTGGCGCTTCTTCAGCAGCAGCCAGAGCGGACTTGCGATAAAGATGGATGAATATGCTCCAGAGAGCAAACCGATAACCATCGCAAGGGAGAACATTTTGATTGATTCTCCGCCGAGAATAAGCAGGAAAAACGCTGCAATAAACACCGTAAATGCTGTATACAGGGACCGCATAAGGGTCTGGGACACACTTTTGTTGACCAGCAACTTAAGATCCTCATATGTTTTCTGCTTGCCGAACCGCAGATTCTCACGGATCCGGTCAAAGATAACAATCGTATCGTTGATCGAATAACCAATAATGGTCAGAACCGCGACAATGAAAGTCAAATCGACCTCCAAACGGAAAATAGAGAAGACGGAAACGACGATAAACGCATCATGGATAAGCGCCACAATCGCAGCCAAGGCAAAACGCCATTCAAAACGGATACTTACATAAATGATAATCCCCAGACAGGAAAGGAGCACAGAATAAATGGCATTGCGCGCCAGCTCTTTGGCCATTTCGGTATCCACCGTATTGACCTCGAAGGAGGCTTTATCATCCAGCTTCGAAATCGCGGCCTTTAATGCCTCATCCTGGGTATTGTCAAGTTCCTTATCGTAGCGGATATTTACGCGTTTCTCGCCCAATGTGATCTGCGGTTCGTTCGAGATTCCAAGACCACTTAGAGCGGGCTTAAGCTGTTCCAGTGTGATGTTCTTCGACATTGCCACGTCAACATTGGACCCGGCTTTGAAATCAACACTGTAGTTCAAGCCCATTGTTGCCAGAAAGATTAGACCTGCAACCGTAATAGCAATGGAAAAAATATAGAAAAATCTGCTCAAATGTACAAAATCAAGCTCTTTCTTAAAGCGCACGGATGTCACTCTCCTTTACCCCAAATTGCTTCGGCTTTTTCAGCGCACCGGCTTTGACCAGCACGGTAAGCAGCCAATGGGCAAAATAAAGGTTCGTTACGATACTAAGCACAATTTCCACAATCAGGATCAGTGCAAAACCTTTGACCGCACCGGTACCAAAAGCGAACATTACAGCCGCTACAATAATAGTGGTTACGTTCGCATCCATTACCGTACGGAAAGAGGTTTTGTTCCCTGCTTTGACAGAAGACAATATGCTCTTGCCGCTGCGCATTTCTTCCCTTATCCGTTCATTGGTAATGATATTGGCATCAACCGCCATCCCTATACCGAGAATGAATGCGGCGATACCGGGGAGAGTCAAGGTGAAGTCGGCAATGACGAACACCGCAATTAGCAGCCAGGTATGAAGGATCAGCGCGAAGCTGGCCAGAGCACCCGGCAAGCGGTACATACCGATCATGAAGATCAGAATAATTACGGAACCCACAAGTCCGGCTTTCACCGTCTGGTCAAGAGACTGTTTACCAAGTGTTGCGCCTACGCTTTGGGAGTATTTCTCTGTCAGCTTAAGCGGCAAGGCACCGAGGTTAATCGTATCAGCCAGTTCACGGGCTTTATCCAGCGTATAATTGCCTGAGATCGAAGCACTTCCATCGGAAATTTCCATATTGACATTAGGATCCGACAGCTTTCTGTCATCAAGATAAATCACAAGCTTCTGACCGATCAGACGTTTGGTAATCTCAGCAAATTTGGATTTATCTTTGACCTTAATGCTGATTTCCGGCCGGTTCAGTTTGTCGCGTTGAACATCTGCCGCACCCTCTACAAAATCACTGCCCACAAGCTCAATCTTGCTGTAGGTTCCCACAGCATCGCCTGGAGCGGCACTACGGAAAGTAAGAACAGCAGGTTCTTTCATTTTCTTGCGGACTTCGGCCTCGTCGGTAACGCCCGCGATCTTCAGACGGATGCGGTCCGTTCCTTCAGTAGTAACCTCAGGCTCGCTTGTTCCGAGGGCATTGGCCCGTTTTTCCAGGCTCTCTGCTGTCTTTTGGAGTGAAGCACGGGATAATTCTGCACCCGCCTCCATCGGCTCCGCGTGATACAGAATCTCGAAGCCGCCTTTTAGGTCAAGACCCAGACGGACCTTGTCCAGCAGCCCGGGAGTGGTAAACACCATGACCCCTGTCAATACGAGCACGGTAATAATAAAGCTCAACATTCTCTTCATGCTCTTGCTAGTTCCCCTTTCATTACTCAATATTCCTATTATAGCTACGTGCGAAATCACCGTCAATTCAGGCAGGAATGACGGTACAAATATCACACAAAGAAACGGCCGGCTCTGCTCAAGCGGCAAGCCATCCGTTTTTGATAGGAAATGCTGAATTGCTCTTCTCTTACTTTAACGTTTCCAGTACCCGTTTGCAAAAGCAAATCGTTCCTTTTATCCGTTCAAACCGCGATAAGCGGCAATAGTCAGATAGTTCATATAACTATTGGCCTTGAGTGAGTAGATATCATTCACCAGCTTATGCAGGGCAGGTCTGCCTTCCTTGGCATAATTGCGGCTGACGCAATCCCAAATATCCTTGCCCTTCACATATTCATAGCCGAGGAGCCGGAATTCCTCCGCTTTACTGCGGCACATGGCTTCGATTTCATCACTAAGCTGTTCGTAATTCCATTGTTCCGATTCCACGTGTTGACACCTCCAAAGATCGCTCGCTTATGCATGTTCACAAGTATGTATTCGACCATATTTCCTTGTTTCCTTCTTCCGGCTGAAAAGTTGTCACAACTAAAGCTTGTCATGGAAAACCCCACCTGCCGCATATCAATGTAGGAGAGACTACTTTGGGAAGAAGGAGTGCCCTTTGAGGAAACAGAGCTTTATTCAAGGAACCTTGATACTGCTGGCCGCAGGCATTATTAACCGGATGCTCGGTTTTATTCCGCGAATTATTTTACCGCGTGTGATCGGCGCCGAGGGCGTAGGTCTCTATCAGCTCGGTTATCCGTTTTTCATTGTGCTGGTTACCATTATCACAGGGGGGATCCCGCTGGCAATTGCCAAAATGGTTGCTGAAGCCGAAGGGGAAGGACGCCCGGAGGAATCCCGAAGGATTCTGCATACCGGACTCGCCCTTAGTCTGGGACTGGGTGTTTTTTTCACAACGCTTGCCCTGTTCGGGGCCTCATGGGTTTCGAATGTGATTCTGACAGACAGCCGTGTCTATTACACCTTTGTAAGCATGACACCCATGATCGCCATTGTGGCCGTATCTGCAATCTACAGAGGTTATTTTCAGGGTAGGCAGAACATGATCCCCTCTGCGTTGTCCTCAGTGCTGGAATCAGTGGTCCGGATTGTATTTATGCTGTGGTTCTCCTGGCTTCTGCTTCCGAGAGGGATCGCTTATGCGGCAGCTGGAGCCATGCTGGGTGTGACTGTAGGAGAAATCGTCGGTATGCTGGCGCTTCTGTGGCAATATTATTTTATCGTAAAAAAGGACAAGAACGGGGGCATATCTCCTGCTGCAAACCCTGCTGTTTCTATGCCGGAAATGAAGCTGCATCCAAATCCAAGCCCTTCCACTAAGGATCTTTCCATTTTCAAAAGGTTGATAAGAATTTCGGTTCCTGTCACTGCGGGACGGCTTGTCGGTTCATTCTCCTATTTGCTGGAGTCCATTATCACTGCCCGCAGCCTCGCGCTTGCCGGAATCGCCACTGCTGCTGCCACCGCTCAGTACGGCTCCCTCCAGGGGATGGTTATTCCCTTGCTGCTGCTGCCTGGGGTACTCAGCTCTTCACTCGCCGTGTCTCTCGTCCCTTCCTTATCTGAGGCTGCGGCCCGGCATGATCTGCCCACGATTCACAAACGAATGCATCAGGCGCTACGCCTGGCCATGGTGACCGGTGCGCCTTTTGCCGCAATTATGTACATTTTTGCTGTACCGTTATGTACATTGATGTACGGTAATGCCGATACAGCGCCAATGCTGCGGATGATGGCCCCTTTCGCCTTGTTTTTATATGTCCAAGCCCCTCTTCAAGCGGCCCTCCAAGCGATGGAACGCCCGGGCAGAGCATTAATTAATACCCTGATCGGAGCGGTGATCAAAATTTTACTGATTCTCGGACTGGCCTCACAGCCGGAGTATGGAATCTACGGGGCAATTATCGCCATTATTGCCAATAGTATTCTGGTGACTCTTCTGCACGGGATCAGCGTAGTCAAGCTAATATCATTATCACTGAGATTGGCTGATCCGCTCAAAACGTTTGCCGCAATGATCATTATGGCTGCAGGTATGTCTTATATCTATACCTCTGTGCCAATCGCGTCCGCAGAGTGGATCCAATTCATGTTAGCCGCAGGAAGCGGAATGGCCCTCTACTTTGGAATTTGTCTGTTATCCGGCTTAATCTCCGTACATGATCTGGACCGGGTGCCTTTTTTTAAAAAATGGCGCTGAACATTCAATGAAGCAAACGGTCTACATATATTTTGCCTTTATGGTCGATGGAGCATAGGAACACATCCCGAAAATCCGAGGCACCCTTTTGACGGATCTGGGTTCTCAGCCAGAATCGTGTCTTGCCGATCATCTCCAAATTCTGGTCCTGAACCTTACCGTCCATAATAAGCGGAATCGGCAAGCCTTCATACCTGATTTTATGGCTTGGCAGCTTCACACTATCTGAAGTATTCCCTTCAGAAATCCCGTTACGCTGTCCCGTTTCAGCCGCAGAACTGCTATTACCACTTTGATTACTGGAAGATACGCCCTTATTTTTTTCGATTACAGTGAGCTGACCGCTCGTTTCCAGAATGGCAAATTCCACATCTGCCGGACTATCGATATTCTGGCCCCTTAACTGAAGCATCAGATCGTCAATGTTATACCGCTGTTTACGCATCTCACCACGGTGCAGCTTGCCATCCGAAATCAAAATGCTTGGCTTGCCGTCGATCAGCAGCCGGAGCTTTCTGCTCTTTAGGCTTAGCTGCGCGGCCAGAATCTGAATCAGCACCAGTGTTGCCATTGGTACCAGACCATCATAAATCGGCCGTTCTATATCTTCAATGGAGAAGACAGCAATCTCGGCAATCATAATGGAGATTGTCAAATCAAATACCGAGAGCTTGCCGATCTCCCGTTTACCCATAATCCGCATGCACAGGAAAATGAAGATATACATCAGCACAGTCAGAAAAATATGGGCAGAAATATGCTGGAACATATTCTCTTCGCTCCCCTTCCATATTCACCCCCGCCTGATGTGAGGGCAGATTAATGTACCCCTATTCTGACCCCTCAGCTAAGGGAACATTCGGATGACGGTTTATTAATTAATGGTAAAAAAGGCTTCATGACCATTCTTGTACTATTGGGGCAAGCCTCCCCATACAATAGTTAGTAATAAATCTCTTGCGTATTGTATTGCTCAAAAAACTTAGCATATGCTTCCGGAGCAGTTTTTTCACAGCTGAGTCGGGGTGTATTGCTCAAAAAAACAATTAGGAGGTTGTACCATGTATCTCATCCGGCGACTGTTCTCGTGGAGAATATCGAGTCCTGTATTATCCGGTTTATGCCAATCCTTCCTGTGGATGCTGCTGGGCGCGGTTGTCCTATCCCTATTCCTGTGGGGAAGCGGACTGGAAGAACAGGATCTTACCATGTACACCTATATTGTCCACGGTATTGCTGCCGCCCTCGGTGGATTGACCGCAGGACGGAGATCATCGAGCAGGGGCTGGTATCATGGTGGAATTACGGGAGCTTTCTACGGAATAATTATATTACTGATTGGTTTTTTGGCACTGGACAGCGCACCTGCCGGCAAAGACTGCTTATGGATACTGGGTGCAGCAGGCATCGCAGCATTCGGCGGAATGTTTGGGGTTAATTTGCATAAATCCTAAATAATTTAATTTTGCAAAAAATCGAATCCCACTCCTTAAAATATGGTAAACTGAATTTATATGACTTCATACGGGATCAAGGAGGCTTCGATTGTTTTGCTTTACCAATCCATGAATTATGTAATGCTGTACACAGTTGTCATTGTTGCTGTATTGATGTGGCTTAGTGCCCTCCGCAATCCTCTGCTGGCTTTTGTTGAGATCGGAAGAGAACTTCTGCACTCTTATAAATTCCTACTGCTGGTTGCAGGTATGTTCGGTGTGCTGGCTCTGAATAAATACGAATTGCAGATTGAGAGGAAGCTACATCTCACTTCTGATTACACCTCTTTCGTCTTTGGGCTTGAAGGCCATTTTGTGAGGGATTTACAGCATCTGTTCTTTATGCCCTGGCTGACGCCGATTATTGTTTTCTTCTATATCTTCATGCTTCAATCCGTCCTGGCCGCTTCACTCGGCGTTTATCTGCTGGATAAGAACCGTGTGATGCTCTATGCGACTTGCTATACGATTATTCTGAATTATGCAATTGCCATTCCGTTTTATCTATACTTTCCGGTGAACGAGGTCTGGTCCTACGTTCCGGCGGGTGTCCGCTTTACCATGCTGGATGTTTTCCCGAAGTTTGAGCAGGAATACAGACCTCTCTCAGGACTGAACAACTGTTTTCCAAGCCTGCACACAGCGATTTCTGTATCAACAGCACTGCTCGCCTTCCGTTCCGGCAATCGCCGCTGGATGGCAATTACCACCGTGTCAGCGGTCATCATTGTGTTCGGCATATTCTACCTGGGCATTCATTGGCTGACCGACATGCTTGGCGGCACAATACTGGCCGTTGTATCGACTACTGTTGCTGTTCAGCTTGCCAAGTTGACCCTACGCAGCGGAGAAGGCAAACTGGCTGTCCGCAGCCGTGCAACTGAACTCCGCTAATTAACTTGGTCTCACATAATAAAAAAGCGGCGTCACTCTTAATTAAGAGGACGCCGCTTTTATGTACCTTTTACTTTAATAAACTACTCTTTGTCTTCTACTTCAACAACAGAGTGGCTGATGGAGCCCCGGTCGAAGGTCAGCTTGGTTACATCATTTACCCGTAAGACCACGATATCATCAGAAATTTCCATGATCGTGCCGTGAAGGCCACCAATAGTTACTACCTTATCGCCTTTTTTCAAAGATTTCAACATTCCGTTGCGCGCTTTGGTCTTCTTCTGCTGTGGACGAATCAGCAAGAAATAGAATACCACAAACATCAGCACGAATGGGCCTACGAGACCCAGAATGCTTCCGCTCCCTGAAGCTGCTGCAAAATGAAATTGCTGTACCATAATTCTCCCCCCTTTCAAAAAACAATAAAGCACAATCCAGTTGTACTAGAAGCCTTTGAGATTATCATATAATCCGTATTGTGCAAAAAACTCATCGCGAAAATCAAGCAGCCGATCTTCCCTGATGGCTTCACGCACTTTACGCATCAATTCCAGCAGGAAGTGCAAATTATGGTATGTCGTTAACCGCAAGCCGAATGTTTCGTCGGCTTTGATCAGATGGCGCAAATAAGCACGGGAATAATTCCGGCAGGTATAGCAGTCACATTCCGGATCAAGCGGCCCGAAATCACGTGCATACTGTGCGTTGCGTACTACGAGTCTTCCCTGACTGGTCATTGTTGTTCCATTGCGGGCTATACGCGTAGGCAGAACACAGTCGAACATGTCTACTCCGCGGATCGATCCTTCCAGCAGCGCATCCGGTGACCCCACGCCCATTAAATAACGCGGTTTTCCTTGCGGCAGCAGTGGAACCGTATAATCCAGCACTTCATACATAAGCTGCTTGGACTCTCCGACGCTGAGTCCTCCAATAGCATACCCCGGGAAATCCATGGAAGTCAAATCAGCTGCGCTCTGGCGCCGCAAATCCTCATGCATGCCCCCTTGAACAATGGCGAACAGCCCTTGGTCCTCAGGACGGGCATGGCTTTTCAGACATCTTTCAGCCCAGCGCGAGGTGCGTTCGAGTGACTTTTTAACGTAATCATACTCTGCCGGATACGGCGGACATTCATCAAAAGCCATCATAATATCGGAACCCAAGGCATTCTGAATCTCCATCGCCACTTCCGGCGAAAGAAATTTCTTATCCCCGTTCAAATGGGAACGGAAATGCACACCTTCTTCGGTGATTTTACGCATATCACTCAGTGAGAAAACTTGAAAGCCGCCGCTGTCTGTCAGGATCGGCCGGTCCCAGTTCATGAATTTGTGCAGGCCGCCAGCTTCACGGATAATATCATGCCCTGGCCGGAGGAACAGATGGTATGTGTTGCTCAGAATAATGTGAGCATCCATTTGCTTCAGCTCTTCTGGACTCATTGTTTTGACGGTAGCGAGTGTGCCCACAGGCATAAATGCAGGTGTCTCAATTACACCATGAGGGGTATGAACCCGGCCGAGCCGCGCTCCCGATTGTTTACAGGTCTTGATGTGTTCATAAGTAATTGCTGCCATATGTTTAACCCTTCCTCTTGCTTAATAAATAAACATTGCGTCGCCGAAGCTGAAAAATCGGTACTGCTGCTCAATCGCAGCCTCATAGGCGGCAAGGATATTCTCCCGACCGGCCAGAGCGCTAACCAGCATTACCAATGTAGACTTTGGCAGGTGGAAATTGGTAATCAATGCGTTTACGACAGTAAACTTATACCCGGGATAGATAAAAATATCCGTCCAGCCGCTGCACTCTTCAATTGGACCGCCTTGAGATTGTCTGCCCACCGTTTCCAGTGTCCGGCAGGACGTTGTACCAACAGCTATGATTCGTCCGCCCCTAGCTTTGGCAGCATTAAGCACATCTGCTGTCTCCTTAGACAATACAAAGTACTCAGCATGCATTACATGCTCCTCGACCTTCTCAACAGACATGGGCCGGAAGGTTCCAAGTCCGACATGAAGCGTAATATACGCAATCGTGACGCCTTTAGCCTTGATTTGCTCCAGCAGCTCCCGGGTGAAATGCAGACCCGCAGTCGGTGCGGCGGCCGAACCTTCATGCTTGGCATACACGGTCTGGTAACGCTCGCGGTCATCAAGCGTCTCCTTGATATATGGCGGAAGCGGCATGCTTCCCAGCCTGTCCAGAATCTCCTGGAATATCCCTCTATAGATGAAATGGAGCGTCCGTCCCCCCATATCAGCCTCGTCCTCAATAACTGCACGAAGCTCATCACTGAAAATAATCACCGCTCCGGTCTTCAGCTTCTTACCAGGCTTTACCAGCGCTTCCCAGCGGTCCTCCCCCAGACTCTTCAGCAGCAGAACCTCAGCCTTCGCGCCGGTGTCTTCCTTTACGCCAAAGAGCCGGGCGGGAATCACTCGTGTATCGTTCAGAACCAGTGTATCACCTGGCTGAAATTGCTCCAGTATATCCGTAAAATGCCGATGCTCCAATTGTCCATTTTCCTTGTTCACGAGCAACAGCCTTGATGCACTGCGGTCAGACAACGGAGTCTGGGCTATAAGTTCTTCCGGCAAATGAAAATCATAATCGTCTACATTCATGATCAGTCTTCATTCCTTAACTATAGTAACGTTATTAAAATAGTGTTGCAATATTTTCGTGTAATCATACCCCTTGTCAGCCATGCCCTTTATCCCCCACTGGGACATGCCAAGCCCGTGGCCATTTCCCCAGCCGATGAAATAAAAGCCCGGACTGTTCGTAACTGCCCTGGACGAAGTATCTGCCCCCATAACAACCGTGCCGCTGCCGTTCACCGTCACTTTGCCGGATGCGGACAGTATGTCCGTGCTCTGGGTACTGCTAACAATTCCCTTTGAGCCGTCAGCGCCTAATACAGTATAACTGCCGGCAGGTACAATATCAAACAAAGTACTGGGCAATCCGCCCAGCGCTGAACGGAACAGATCAGGGTATTTCACCTGTAAAATCTCGCCGTTGGCTTTTACCTGTGTTACTCTTCCGGATGGCCCGCGCTGCGTAACCTCCAGACTGGCGATAGCAGACGGCAGTGAATTGCTGACCTTGCCTGATAGGCTTTTGAGCAGATCCGCTGAGGTGTAAGGTCCTTTTACCCAGCTGTAGCTTCCGTTCTCATAGAACTGGTCCAGAATTACAGCATTCTCGCCGGGATTCAGCTTGCCCAGCGGACTTGCACCGCTCTCAATGACAGGCAACGGACGGATATTCACATCTTTGGTGCTCGCTGTGGCCATATCCAGGCCAGCCGCCGTTTTACTGCCAGTCAATTTGATATTGTCCTCACGAGCATACCCAGTGATCCCGCTGTCAAGCAGCAGGTAATACCACTTCTTCGAAGCTGCTACAGCTGCAGCATCCTCTGCGCTGGCTACACTGACGAAAGTAGTGCCGCCATTGCCCCATACCTCCGACGGATCAGCTGTCACACCACCGCTGTTGGAGGAGAATACAGCTTCAACTATTTTACCTCCGCTCATCAACACTTCGCCCGCAGTAGCATCTACTGCCTTGGTAATCACCGGTGCTTCAGCACCTATGCCGTTATACACCTGGCTGAGCGTGGTATCCACCACATTGGCCACGTCAAAGCGGGTGCCCTGCGTCAGTGCATAGCTTCGAGCTGCTACAGCCTGAGCCTTGAGCGCCTCTTCCGGCCAGCCGGATGATACTTCTCCGCCGACAACCGCATACAAATACTGTTCAAGCGGAACTTCATTGATTACCGCGAGGGATCCAGCGAGACTGCTGAGTTCCAGGTTCCCGCGGTAAATACGCTTGGAACGCTCAGCCAGTTGAATGCCCGCAGAATTGCCGGAGGCCATAAACTTGGCTCCTGTGCCGGACACCTGATAGTGAAACGCCTGGCTCTCGCTGCTCCAGTCTAGTCCCGCATCAGTACGGATCATCATTCCCGGCTTGGCTGTCGCCCCGTCCCCTATGCTAAGCTGCGGAAGCGCAGCGGTTACTGCTGCTCGCAGAGCAGCAAGATCGCTGTCGCTTGCCGCTTCGCCCACCCACACTTCTACTTGTGCGCTGCCGTCTGTTCCGCTCACCAGAGTCTTCCAGGCGTCGAATCCGGCAGCTGTGATCGTGTTCATGACAGCATCCGCTTCCTGCTGGGAAGCAAAGGTTCCGGCAGACAAATGTTTACTTCCCGTCAAAGCCGGAACCTGACCCTGGGGTAGATTTAGGCCTGCTTTGCCTACCCGGTTCAAGCCTTCCTTAGCCGCATTTTCACTGGTATAGGGGCCTGTATACAACTGATAGACCGTTGCCCCATTCCGCGAGGCTACGAAGAGCATCGGTTTATCGGAGCTCGATTGAAGCTGCTTGGCAGCTTCTGCGGCTGCCTGCCATGTTGGGCTGTCCATTACCTTGACCTTATACCCGTCGAGACTGATCCGGATTTTGTTATTGGCCGGAATGGGCAGCAGCTGGGCACTCCCTGACATCAGACTGAAGCCCATCGTCGAACTCAGCGTCACGAAAGGGACGGTAGATTTATATTTGCTGCCAATATCGGCATACAGCGCAACCCGGATGGTTGCGTTCGGATCGGCATGGCTGTCAGCTGCTGGAAGAAGAAGGCCGGCTGCAATCAGGGCACCTGCAAGTAAGGTCACTCCTGTCTTTTTCCACCTGGCAAAATTCATCTTGATGCCTCCTAAGAATAGAGATGATAACAAAACAAGGCTTATTGCGGCTGTGGAGGAACTGGTAGGCCTAAATGCTGATAAGCGGCAGGAGTCACAACTCTCCCCCGCGGCGTCCGCTGCAGAAAGCCAATCTGCAGCAGATAAGGCTCATACACATCCTCTATGGTCTGACTTTCTTCTCCGATCGTTGCTGCAATAGTATCCAGACCTACTGGTCCGCCCCGGAAGGAACTGATCATCGAATGAAGCATCTTGTGATCAATACTGTCCAGCCCGCGCGGGTCCACCTGCAACATCTTCAGTGATTCTGCAGCAATCTCAGGTGTGATAATTCCGTCACCGCGCACCTGTGCATAGTCGCGGACCCGCTTCAGCAGGCGGTTAGCAATCCGGGGAGTTCCCCGGGCCCGCAAGGCGATCTCCTCAGCAGCGTCGCCGAGAATCTCGATGCCTAGCAGTTCTGCATTGCGGGAAACAATGAAGCTCAGTTCCTCAATGTTATAATACTCCAGCCGGCTGACTACACCGAAGCGGTCACGCAGCGGTGCAGACAGCAGCCCGGCACGGGTTGTGGCGCCGATAAGCGTAAAGGGCGGAAGATCCAGACGCACCGAGCGGGCACTCGGCCCTTTGCCGATCATAATATCCAGCGCAAAGTCCTCCATCGCCGGGTACATGACCTCCTCAACCGTACGGTGCAGCCGGTGAATCTCGTCAATGAACAGTACATCTCCCTGCTGCAGATTGGTCAGCAGCGCGGCCAGGTCTCCGGGCCGTTCAATGGCTGGACCGGACGTTGTCCGCAGATTGACGCCAAGCTCGTTGGCAATAATATTCGCCAATGTTGTTTTACCCAGCCCTGGCGGGCCGTAGAGCAATACATGATCAAGCGCCTCACTTCGCATTTTAGCGGCTTCTATATATATTTTAAGATTCTCTTTTACCTGGTTCTGTCCAATATATTCCCCCAGATAACGGGGGCGCAGACTTAATTCGACCGCCTGCTCGTCCATCATCAGGTTAGCCGATATAATCCGGTCATCCATTTATCCATCACTCCGTTCTGTCAAGCAGCCTATTTGGCTATAAACAGCAGCCCCAGCGCCTTCTTCATCAGCACATCAACTGGTCCTGTATCTGAACCCTCTTTTTTCATAGTAAGCCATACCCGATCCAGTTCGGCTTCGGTATAACCGAGGGCCTTCAGTCCGTCCCGTGCTTCCTCCCATGGCAGCGCTTCTGCTGCAGCCTGTGCCTCAGCCGCTACGGCGAACAGTCCGGTCTGCATCGCTACTCCACTCAGGCCGTCCAGCTTGTCACGCAGATCCAGAATCATCCGTTGGGCCGTCTTCTTGCCGATCCCGGGAAGCTTGGTCAGGAAGGTGATATTCTCCTGGTAAATTGCTGAGATCAGCTGGTCGGGCGTCCCTCCGGTCAGGATGCCCAGGGCTACGCGCGGGCCGATGCCGGATACTTCTATCAGTTTGCGGAACAGCTTCTGTTCTTCCCTTGTGGGGAACCCAAATAAAAGGGTCGCGTCCTCACGCGTCTGGTAATGAATATAAACAGTCACCGGACCCTCCACCTTGGCAAACGCATATGGATTCGGGCAGAATACCCGGTACCCTACCCCCTGGACGTCCAGGACTACATAGTCCGACTCCAAATGTACAACCGGTCCTCTTAAGTAATCTATCATTTTCGCAATACCTCATTTAATTTAGAATTAAGACTGACGGAATGGGCGTGGCATACCGCCACCGCCAGTGCATCCGCCACATCATCGGGCTTCGGGACAGCGGACAGCTTCAGCAGCAGCTTCACCATCTCCTGTACCTGCTTCTTCTCCGCTTTGCCATAACCAACCACGGCCTGCTTTACCATCATCGGTGTATACTCTGCGATGGATAGTCCAGCTTGAACAGCTGCTAGAATCACTACACCTCTTGCCTGTGCTACCGGCAGGGCTGTGGTTACATTACGGCTGAAGAAAAGCTTCTCCACTGCAACCGCATCAGGCTTATATTTATCTATCAGCTGCACCATGCCTTCATAGACATGCAACAGACGTTCTGCCTCCGGCGTGTGCGCCTCGGTCTGGATGCATCCGTACTGAACCGGAGTTAATTTATTTCCTACCTTATCTACAAAGCCGAAGCCGACAATCGCCAGCCCCGGGTCAATTCCCAGGATGCGCAAATCCAATCTCTCCTCTTCAGCAGGCAAGATATTCCTACTGTTTCATCCATTTCTCCGCCGTGAAGCGAACATATGTATTCCTTCTAACCATTATAGCAAAAAACCTCTTCCCCGGAGTATAAAAGTTTCCACCCCCCGAGAACATTTTCAGCTAACCAAAAAAGCCCCCCCGGCTGTAACAGCAGCCGGAGAGGCGACCTTCGTTTCGTCAATGTTATTCTTCGCTTTGCATAACCTGTTCCGATGAATCCCGGGCATAATCGCTGAAGGTGGACAGGACACTATTGTATTCTTCAACATCCTGCACACGGATGCCTTCATGAAGCTGATTCAGAATATCTTCCGGCAGCGAAGACTTCATTGAGCCCATATCCATTTGAAAAAAGGTCTTCAGCACCCTCTCATCCGCCGGCCGACCTTTGAAGAGAGTCAGATTTCCATGCTCATCCACTCCGATAAACGCATCTTTCTTGATTTGCGGAGATAAATCATTGACACTGTGCTCCATCCACAGATCGCCATCCGCACTAATCCAGCCGTTCCAGTCCGGGTGTGAAGCGATGACCCCCTTGAGCTGCGCAATCGATTCCTTCCCTGGAGTGGTCAATACCTCCTCACCGGAAATGTACGTTGTTTTAAAGTGAACCGTTCGGCGAATCGGCTCCGTACTTATCGCCTTCAGCAGCTGTTTATGATCCATTACAGCTACCCCTTCACGTCCATTCTCTTCAGCATGGCTGTACACAGCCGCAGTAACAGGAACACTTCCGCCAGGATTACCGGTTTGTGCCTCATGGCTTAACTCGCTAAGATTGCCCGGTACAGCCCATTCCGAACCACGCAGCAGGCTGCTGAGCTCCTCCGGAACCTGCATACCGCGCCAGGCCAGCACCGTCAAGACGATACAGGCCGCGCCTACCCAAGGAGCCTTTTTCCAACGTCTCCAACGCCGCCACAGTTGTTTTTTTAAACGAAAAGCATTCACGTTGATCCCTTCATTCTGCTTTTTCCCTATTGTGACCTGTGATGGGAACATTTATGCGCAGGAGGTGAAAGTTTGACGAATCGCCCCATTTTATTTAGACAACGGATTCTCAACGGCACCGATGAACAGCCAGACCCCGGTCTGACGGTCTTCGATCACAAATAAAAACGGCCGATTGACTGTCATTTGAAAGGGAGGGTCGGGCGTAGGAGCAGCGCCCATTTCCATTCCAACAAGCGTAGAGGCTGACGCTTCCGTCCCTTTTTCGTTTACATCAATATAGGTTTTATGAATGATATTGCTGATGAAGATGGGATCAGAAGTATCAGCCAGCTTGGAGAAATCGCCCTTATCCGGATCAAAGGCGAGCTTCACGCCCAGTGCCTGAAGAGCTTCTTTCAGGTCCGTCCCGAAATTGGCCTTGAACCGCGGCAATCCGATGGTCCCCTGCTTCTCCACAAAGTCCTCTTCGGCTGGAAATCCGCCTGCCTCAAACTGGCCCTCCAACTCTTCCAATGAAGAATGTACACTTGGCAGAATAACCAGCATATCCATTTGCTTGTCACCATAAGGAATGCGTATGGCTTGCCATTCTTCATGTTCAGAGTACGGGAAGTATCCCTTTTGGCTCATCATTGGTACTTGTACCGTTTCATCCGTGGAGAGTCGAAACTCGGCCTGCCGGGTATTCTCCACCGGAAAAGCTTCCTTCCATCCACCTTTGAAATACAGCGCGTTAACAAGCACAGCTACCGATTGTGGCCCAGGAGGTTTGTCCAGCATCTGCGTTATCTTGTGCTCTGTGTGCTTGGATACCCATCCATTAATCTCGCTGACCGACCGCTGTGCCGCCAAATCTACTTTGCGGATCTCTGCACCATAATAAGTCTTGCTGGTTGCCAAGTATTCCTTACGCAGCGGAATGCCGGCGGTACCCCAGACAGAATTGGCCAACTTCAGATCAACCCCCTGCCCGGCATCCTGCATTAACCGCATGAGGTCCTGATGGCTTTTATTCAGCTGCTTCCGTTCATCAGGGGCATAGCCAAGCAGTCTTCCCAGTTCTTCCGCAGTTTCACCGGCGCTGCCATTGTAGGCTAGAGCCAGGGCGGTGGCGATACTGTACGGTGAGATGGTCAGATTGCCGCCGCTCTTGTCCTTTAATTGGCTGAAAAGCTTAAGCCCCAGCAGGTTGCTCTGCTGCGCCAGCCGGAAATCCAGCTTGGCCGCAGAGCCTTGCCTTTCGGCATAGCTCATCGGTGCCTCTCCTTGGCTGCAGCCTGCCAGCAGAAAGACCGCCAGCAGGAGCTTGAGTATTTTTTTGCCCATATCTATACATTCTCCCCTTTCAACATCGTCTTCAGCAAACGTATACACACGAGTGCCATTTACTGTATAAGACGCAGTTGTTTGGAAAATGTTTCAAATCGTCTTTTTACAAATTACACGCTGGGAATCACGGGCAGCAGGATATGGCTCGGATAATAGCTGTCGTGGTAAAGGGGCTGCTGCACAATCACCGCTTCGGTATCCTCGTAAGGGTTATTACCGGTATTGTTGTTAGGAAAAGCTACGAAAGCTCTCCAGCAATGGCTCGCTCGTATATACCATAATATCGCTGCGCAGCTCATGTCTCCGCATATTCTCAGGCTCCCTCTCCCCGCTGCCATCTACAGGTTCGGCCGGATTATAGATGTAGGTATCTGCCGGTGAAGCCTCTTCTGGCTGAGGTCCTAGCCGGCCATCACCGCCTCAACCGGTGTCAATTCCTCCATATTTCGCTCCCCGATCCAGTTTGTTATCCTGCATTTGCGTGCGTCTGCGGGTGTCTACCTTAGTGTGCATCACTTCCTGGTCCGTAAAATAAATCCTCCGCTGTACTCACCCGAGCAGTAGAAGTTAAACAAACTATTATGTAAAAGCGACCAGTCCAGATCACTCATGTGCCAGTCCGTACCGATGCCTGCATGGTCAACGCCGACAAGCCGGATCACGTATTCATCTTTTGGACAGTGTATTTTCCAACCCATTGCTCCTGCCCTTAACACTGCCGCACAATAATCCGCAGATTTCACCAACAATATGTCCGGAGGTGATAGCCCCCTCCGCCAGCGGAATCAGATAATCTCCCGCTTCATGGACAGCGGACTCCAGCCGGTCCACATAGAGCCGCCTCCCTCCGCAAATAACCCGGCATCAGACCCATAAGATTCCCCTCAAGCAGGGGCAAGACCTGCCGCAGGCTCTGCACCGCCTCCCCGCGGGCGAGATCCGTCAGCACATCTCCCATTACCCGGATCACTGCCTTTATTGTCAAGATTTCCGCTGCTTCGCTTCTGCTAATAATACGCATTCCTAATCCCTCCCTCCCACCTGTTTACCTAGTAATAACAGACTTCGCTATTCCGCAATCATTCTAATAACTATAAAAATGCAATCATACTTATCTTTCTAAGCCATCATTTGCTATACTCTATATTAGTGAAAAAAGTTAAAAACTAAAACAAAGGGGTAATCCTTGATGATCATTCAGCCAAAAACGCGCGGCTTCATTTGCACAACCGCCCATCCGGAAGGGTGCGCCAAACAAATACAGGAACAAATTGATTATGTAAAAGCACAGAAGAAGCTAACCGGCCCCGTGAACGTGCTCGTTATCGGAGCCTCCACCGGGTACGGTCTGGCTTCGCGGATTGCTGCCGCTTTTGGAGCTGGAGCCAATACGATCGGCGTATTCTTTGACAAAGCTGCTGAAGGGATTCGCACCGCTTCTGCAGGGTGGTATAATTCTGCCGCTTTTGAACAGGCAGCCGCAGAGCAAGGCCTCAAATCTCACAGTATCGTTGGGGATGCCTTCTCAGATGCCATCAAGACGACAACAATTGACCTAATCAAGGCAGAATATGGGACGGTGGATCTTGTAGTGTATAGTGTCGCTTCCCCGCGCCGTACCCATCCTGTAACAGGCGAAACCTTCTCCTCTGTAATTAAACCGGTAGGCACTGCCTATACGAATAAGACCATGAACTTCCATACCGGAGAGGTCTCAACGGTGACTATTGAGCCTGCGACAGACGATGAAGTCCGTCAGACAATCGCCGTTATGGGCGGGGAAGACTGGGGAATGTGGATCGATCAGCTGCAGGCAGCCGGCGTACTGGCAGATGGGGCAACCACAGTAGCCTATTCCTACATCGGGCCAAAAATCACCCATCCAATCTACCGAGACGGAACCATTGGACAGGCCAAAAATGACCTGGAGCAGACAGCTATCGCGCTGAATCAGAAGTTGGCTGTCTTAGGCGGACGTGCTTTTGTATCGGTTAACAAAGCACTTGTCACGCAGTCCAGCTCGGCAATTCCAGTGGTTCCACTGTACATTTCTGCACTGTATAGAGTGATGAAGGATAAGGAACTGAATGAAAACTGCATCCAGCAAATGTATCGTTTGTTCGCAGAGCATTTGTATAATGGCGGCAAAGCGGCGGCAGACGGCAGCCACCTGATCCGTATCGATAATTGGGAAATGCGCGAGGATGTGCAAATCGAGGTTATGAGACGCTGGAACGAACTCGAAACCGACAATGTCCCTGAACTGGCAGACCTTGAAGGCTATCGCAAAGACTTTTTCCACTTGTTTGGCTTCCAGACCGAAGGTGTGGATTACGAGGCCGATACCGATCCTTCGGTAGAGATTCCCAACCAGGTTTAATGCTTTTGAATATTCCGCCTGGCACATGATAAATAAGCCGCTCCCTGAATTTCTGGGGGGCGGCTTATTTGCGTTTGCTATTTTTCACAACTACTTGTTCCAGCTCAATTGCTGACCGTATCAGTATTTTTCAAAACATGAATATCGCCCTTGTCAATTATATACCTAAATGATATATTACAATACGATATAGATCATGTTGGTATATAAAAGGAGATGTTATCATGTCTATTTCTTTATTAAAAAAGTTTCTCAAGCAGCCCGTCACTATTGTCGGAATTATCACTGCACTCTTATTTCAGGTTTTCTTTAGCTTAATTTGGGTGACGGGGTACGATCATGTTACGGACCGTGTAAACCAAATGTCCATTGCTATTGTTAATGAGGATGGTACCGCCGCTCAGCCAATTATGGATGGAATTAGCAGCTCATTGAAGTTCCGGCTTGAGACAGACCTGACTTTGCAGGAAGCGAAGGATGCGATGAACCGCCGTGGTATCCGTATGATTATCAATATCCCGCAAGGGTTCACCAAGCAGCTGAGTAATCCAGGGGAACAAGCCGAGCTGGACTACTTAATCAACCAGTCCAACCCGCAGATGGTGTCCAATGCCATGCAAACGGTAGCCGCTCAAATCACTGCTGCATTGAACAAGCAGACTACTATGCAAGGCCTTCAGCAGGCACTTGCAGCCATGCAACTTCCGGCTGCACAAGCTGATATTTTGAAATCCGGCATCTCGTCGCGCATAAATGCCAATGTGAAGATCACTAACCCCACCACTAACTTTGCCCAAACCATGGTTCCTTTGATGATTGTTACAGCCTCCTTCACCGGCTCCATGCTGCTTGCTATGAACCTGAACCGTGCTTCGGTGAATCTCTCTGCTCAGGCAGGCAAATGGCAGCGGTTCGCCGCACGCTTTATAATTATGGGTACCGTAGCATTCCTGGCCTCTCTGATCAGCACTACATTGATCAATAGCCTGGGCATCCCGTTCACTACAGGATATTTCGCTACCTGGATGTTCGAATTCCTGATCATTCTTGCCTGCATGACCCTTGCACAGCTAAGTCTCGTTCTCTTTGGAGATGCTGGCGCCTGGATGAACATCGGGCTGCTCTCCATTCAGATGCTGTCCTCCGGCGCGACCATTCCCCGCGAGATTCTGTCACCATTCTATGTCTGGATCGGCCAATTCTTCCCGGCCCGTTACGCCGTGGATGGCATGCTGGATCTCGTGATCGGCGGTCAGGGAATCGGGCACGACGTGCTCGCCCTCATCTATATCGCAATCGCCTGCACCCTGCTCTCGGCCGTAGTGACTGCAGTCCGCCGTGCCCCCAAAAAGATTATTGTAGAAGCAACAAGCCCTTCGTCCCCCTAAAAACAGAAGAACAAGCCCATGTCTCCTATACGGGCTTGTTCTTTTTCATAACAACATATGAATGCTACTCTTGTTCTAGCCCATAATTAAACTGCCTTCTAATAGTGAGGGCCATTCTCCATAAAGATGCTTTCGGCACACATCCAGCAGGGCATTATAACTGTCCATAAAATCAAGCTGCCTCAGAATCTCCAGATAGCTTTTTAATTTCGTGGTGTCCTGGCTTCGCTTTAGGCAGACTAATGTAATTTCATATAACACAGAGGTCACGATCTTGTCGTACAACAGATTTGTTTTGTCAGCTAACGGTAATGCCCTCTTGAGAAAGAATAGGCTTTTCTCATAATTCCGCTCAGCAAGACAGATATTCGAGATATTTTGGAGTAAATGCTGTTGAATGGTCCTACTCTCGGCAAAGGAATGATATTTATCAAATTCATGCACAGCCCTTTGTCCAAAGAAAATGGCATCGTCACTGCTTAACGTGAACAGGAAGTTGTTGAGCAATTTGAATTCATACAAATACCAGGTATCCACCTCAAGCAAATACTGCTTGATAGTATTGGCTACTTCACTTATCCGCTTGATTTGATCTTCATGCCCATACTGGATCAGCACTCCCTGCCCAAGTAAATACAAATGGTAAAAGGCATCTGTTCCCGTACTCCGATACATAGCAAGGCATTCATGGCTGATCTCCCTAAGCTTTTCAAAATCATACCGGTTCCCGGCTTCAACCAACGTAAGATGCAGCGTCCGTTTGATCCGCTGAGCGAGATCCTGATGCAGAAACAGCAGCTCCTCAAGAGACATCTCCAGTTTATCCAGAAGTAGAATCAGCTTATCATAACCCGGATAGTACTTCCCTCCCTCAAAGCGCGACAGGTTGGAGCGGCTCATAACTCCCTGGGCAAGCTCTGTTTGATTCATCCCTTTGGACCTGCGGATCTGTTGAATCGTTGTACCTAGATACATCCGTTCCCTCCACTCATGTTGTGAGTATACAGCACAATTCTCCAGTCTTTTTTTCATTGTATGCTACATTCGACGCAATGAACATACATAGGCAGAGAAGGAAGAGAATAAGAATGAACATACCTCGGAACCTGAACAGCAAAGTTTGGAATATCCTCATAGGAACCTTTTTTACGAGAACAGCACTTTTTATGAGCACTCCTTTTCTGGCGATCTTTTTGACGAATCAAAAGAACCTTTCGCTCCTGGATACAGGTTATATTCTTAGCATAAATCCGCTTATCAATGTTTGTTTCGGCGGTTTTGGCGGATTCCTGGCAGATAAGCTTTCTTTGAAAAGAATTGTGGGGTACATCCCCATTATCTGGGGAACCGTGTTTATTCTCTTTTATTTTGCCGCAGTTCATGTCATTTTCTCCTGCTTAGCGCTCTTAACGGATTGTGTTACTCGATCTTTGAGCCAGCAAGCAAAAAAATACTCTCTACCCAGACTCCACCGGAGAATCGGCTGCTGGTATTTAATCTGAGATATGCAGCAATTAATCTCGGTGCTTTTGTGGGTCCACTGCTAAGCCAGCTATTTAACATGAAAATGACATTGTTTCCTTATGTATTCCTAGGCATTCTGTACATTCTATACGGGATATCCACACGATTCTTTTTCCGGGATCTGCCGGGTATAGAAGCGTCTGCACCGCAAAAAGCGAAGTACAGCCCCCATGTCTTCAAACTGCTCCTACAAGACCATGTATTCCTTCTGCTGCTAGCTGGTATGAGTTTCTCCTTCTTCGGCTATTCTCAGCTGAACGCGACAGTGTCACAGTACCTGGCCAACACCAGTTCCTTAACTAACGGCATTCAACTATACTTAACCTTGTTATCGGCAAATGCCCTTATTATTCTCATCGTCCAGTTTGCAATGCTTCGCTGGATATCCAACTGGAACCCCTTTAACGTTGTACTGCTCAGCAATATACTGATCAGCATAAGTTTTTTGTCCTTTCTTTTTCACACCTCATATATAGTTCCTCTGATCTTTATCCTACTTTTCAGTCTGGGAGAATTATTAATAGGTGCCCGCTTCGACACATTAGTAGATGAGCTTGCTTCAGAATCTGCCAAAGGTTTATATTTCGGCTGCTCCGAGTTCGTCAAAATCGGCACTATCGGAGGTCCTATCCTGGGAACGTTCCTGTTGAATCAATTCGGCTTCCAATCCAGATTCTCTGTATTCGGACTAATATGCCTCATATGCATAACCGGCTCCGGGCTCATTAGCCTATCCAAATTCAAGCATCAGCGCAACATATTCAATAAATAAGATAATCCCAGAAAATAAAAATAGCCTTGCACACCGCTAAAAGCGATTTACAAGGCTACTGAAGTATACCGGCGAGAGGACTCGAACCTCCACGGTTTCCCACTCGATTTTGAGTCGAGCGCGTCTGCCATTCCGCCACGCCGGCGAATTATTAGTTGAAAAGATAAATGGCGCGCCCTGAGAGATTCGAACTCCCGGCCTTTTGATTCGTAGTCAAACGCTCTATCCAGCTGAGCTAAGGGCGCAAATTATGGAGCGGACGACGGGAATCGAACCCGCGACCCTCGCCTTGGCAAGGCGATGCTCTACCGCTGAGCCACGTCCGCACACGGTATGTATTGCATTCATTTCTTAAGTAATAAGCATCAACGAACCCTTAATGGATTATCGTCTCTGAAGCAGTGTAATGATGGCGGAACCGACGGGATTCGAACCCGCGATCTCCTGCGTGACAGGCAGGCATGTTAGGCCAACTACACCACGGTTCCAAATTGGTTGCGGGGGCAGGATTTGAACCTGCGGCCTTCGGGTTATGAGCCCGACGAGCTACCGGGCTGCTCCACCCCGCGTCAGTAATAAAAAATTCTATATAATAATGTTTCCCTGGTGGAGGCTGAGGGGTTCGAACCCCCGACCCTCTGC
>NZ_LVWH01000217.1:0-27112 GCF_001909045.1 Paenibacillus sp. P3E
GTATACTTTCTTGTAAATGCAATCTTAATGAAGGAAGGGCCCTGTATGGAACGAACCCGCAATCCTTGGAAAAGAAGAATATTTACAAGATTAAAAAATATGAAATTACAAAATAAGCTGATGCTTGGTTATGTATTGGTATGTGTTATTCCTCTATTATCTGTAAGCGCATTCATATTTCAACAATCTGCAAAGGGGTTAGAGGAATCTTCTCAGGAATTTGCTTCACTCTATACTTCGCAAATAAGGAGTACTTTGAATGAATTTCTAAAAGAATATGAGGAGGTTACGAAGTCGGTACTTGTAGACAACGATATCATTTACAGTCTCGGCGATACGAAAAATTTGCCTTTTGACGAAATAGTTAATCAAAGACTTGCTGTGCAGCGTTTGCTGATGCGAGTCGCATTGCTCAAATCGGAGATGAGTACGGTGATGCTGGTCAGCAGAGATGACAGCGTGTATCAGTTCAGCAGTTCAACGAACAAAGTGAATGAGAACCTGCTGTTGGCTCAAGAGTGGTACAAGGGGCTTAGGGATTCGAATGAAACCTTCTTCATCACGGGACTACATGACCGTTCCTACTATGATGATAAAGGGGAGGGAGCGGTTGTAACTGCGGGAAGAGTGCTATTCAGCTCAGATGGGGCATATGCAGGAATGCTGCTTATTGATTTAGACCCCTTTACATTGCTGCAGCTGGATCATGAGTTCATTTTGGCTCGGGACAAGTACGGTATAAGTGTAGTTATCACTAATCTTAAGCAACAAATCGTCTACCATTCTGATGCTGCGAGCGGACAGTTATCCTGGAAACAGGTTCTGGACTCAGGCCCTAGCTATATCAAGAATAACGAAACCAAAGATCATATTGTTTTATTGGGAAGGACATCCCAAGGGGAGTTGTTAATTCGAACGGATATCCCCCGCTCAAGGCTTCTTCAAAAAATTAATCAAATTAAAGTCATGACTGTCGTTGTCATTCTGATGAGTTGTCTGGTTATAACGCTGTTCTCATTTGGTTTGAGCTATACGATTACCAAGCCTATTAAGGCACTTCGGAGAAGTATGAAGCAAGCAGAAGTGGGACAATATCTGGCTATAGAGAAAGAGCAGGCTAATGATGAAATCGGAAGTCTGGTGCACAGCTACAACAAAATGATTACAACCATCCGAACTTTGATAGAGGATGTGTATATCGGAGAAATCAAACAGCGGCAGGCAAAATTCATCGCTCTCCAGAATCAGATCAATCCTCATATGCTCTACAATACTTTAGAATCCATTCGTATGAAGGCTTTGATGAAAGATGATGATGAGACTGCGGATATGATTAAAATTCTGGCACGCATGTTCCGGCTGGTCTTAGCCAAGGAAGGTAGGCAGCATTCAGTTAAACATGAATTGGAATATACAGCAAATTATCTGCAGCTTCAGAATATCCGTTTTGATCATATGTTCAAGTTTGAGTTCGAGATACCTGATGAAATGCTGGGGTGCAGCATCATCCCTCTGGTCTTTCAACCGATTGTTGAAAACAGCATTAATCACGGTTTTGAGGACTATAGCCGTACTATGGATATCAGGATTGAGGGAAGTTGGACAGAACAAGGAGAAATGTTATTTCGGATTATGGATAACGGAAGGGGTATGCGTCCGGACAAGGAATCCGAATTGCGTGCGCTTTTAGACGGAGCGGATTCACATAAATACAAATTGGAGATCATTGGTGAACAAACGGAAAATGGACTGGGTCTCTTAAATATTGCTGAACGTATCAAGCTCCATTACGGCGACCGGTATTATCTAACCATCGTTCCCGGAGTTGTGGAGGGAACAACCATTGAAATCCTGATACCAGGGAATTGAAATACCAACGGCAATGAACAGACAGCAGGAGGAGATTGGGATGAAAGTAGTAATCATAGATGACGAAAAGGGTATCGTGGAAGGACTCAAAAAGATCATAGGCCGCTATCTACCGGAATGTAAGGTTGTTGGAGTAGCTTATAACGGACTTGAAGGATACGAAATCATACAAAAGCTCCGCCCGGATATTGCAATAACGGATATACGTATGCCCAAAGCAGATGGTCTCGATATGATTAAAATGCTGGAAGAAACGAAAGTTCAGACTAAATTCATTCTGTTAAGTGGATATGCAGATTTTGAGTATGCCAGAAGAGGGATGAAGCTGGGGGTACAGTTCTACATTAACAAGCCGGTTGAGGAAGAAGAGTTGCGTGACAGTGTGAACCAGGTCATGGAACGGATTCGTGCAGACAGGATCAAGCTGCAAAGTTTAGACGAATTAAAGCATGAAATTCATAGCCGGATTCAGGAAGAAACCTTACGGGACATTCTTGATATCGGGAATGATCAGACCAGTCTGGTGGATGAGCTGCTTCGCAGTGCTCATATTCCTACAGCAGGCATCTGGTTCAATTCTATCCTGATTGAGATTGAGGGCAGTACGGATGTGCTGAAGGAGATTGGTTTTCAGCCACTGTTACATCTGATAGACCAGGCTTTAAGAAATTACCATCAAGTATACTGCTTCCGGTATTTCGGCCCGCAAATTGCGATTGTGATTGCACATAACAGCAATATTTTGCATGGCAGATTGCTCCATGTGATACAAGAACTGAAACAGGCGGTCTACCGTGATCTGAATCTGTCGATCAGCGTAGGCATTGGTGCAGTGTATAAGCGGACAACGGGGATGTGCCAGTCTTTCGAAGAAGCACGAAATGCACTAAGCTACAAAGTGATTAAGGCAGGAGACCCTGTAATTTCCTATAATGAGATTATAACAATGACAGACCGCAGTCATCCGGTGCCGGAGGAGATGATATCCAAACTGGAAGCTGCACTTGATAACATGGACGAGGAAGAATGTGTGGGCATCATCCACGAAATTTTCCGGGGAATGGTAGCCGAACCGGGAATGTCTCCCGCAGATCTGCAACTATGGTGTTTAAACATCCTTCTGTCAAGCATCCGAAGGCTGTCATTCCAGCAGCTACAGCAGAATGAACTGGTAGGCAGACATATTCTGTCTTTGGAAGGCTTTTCGCGGTTTAGGACGCTTGAGTATTTGGAGGAATGGATGATACAAGTCATTCGAGGGATCATCCATTTCAAGTTGGAACATAATCTATCTCATAGAAAAGATATTATATCGGAAATTAAGCTATATGTGTCTAAACATTATAATGAACAAATCAGTCTTGCTGATTTGGCTGCCCGTTTTTTTATCAGTCCTTTTTATTTAAGCCAGTTGTTCAAAAGAAAAACGGGAGACAACTACTTGAATTACTTGACCCAACTGCGGATCGATAAAGCAAAGGAACTGCTGGAGACTACAGATTTGAAAGTGTACGAAATTTGCCGGATGGTTGGATATTCTGATGCGCAGCATTTTGCGCGGATGTTTGAAAAGTTTACAGGATACAAACCCAGAGATTTTCGCAAAAATCTGCCGAATAGCTAAACGTAATTAGTCATTCCTTAGGAATGGCTTTTTATTTTATTGAAAATGACATGTTTAAACTTAAAAATGCCCATTTGAGCATGGGAATGACTGATTGTATCATTTAAATTGTAAGCGGATTCAAAAAAATATTGAGGGGGAACAAGATGAGATTCAAAAAAATGGGGTTGATGTTAGCGACAGGCGCCTTGGCCATTACAACCATATCCGGTTGTGGCGGGAACAATAACAATTCCGGAAATTCAGCAGCCGCTAACCAGAATCAGAATCAGGCCGCTGGCGGAGATGAAGTTGTTGACATTGAAGTTTGGGGCACCAACATTGGGTATAAGCCGATTGAGAAGGGAAGCAAGCTGTACGAATTCTATAAGGAAAAGCTCGGTGTTGGCGTCCTCCATCCATATGTGGAATGGAACGGAGGAACGAACTATCTTAACCAGCTGAACCTGAAGATTGCTGCTAACGAAATGCCGGACCTTTTTCTGCCACAGCAAGGTCTCGAGGACAGCTTGGCCAAAAACGGTGCACTTGCCGATCTGACAGAGCTTCTGCCTAAGTATGCGCCGAATCTGTGGAATGCCATCCCGCAGGATATGTGGGATATCGTAAAGGCAAATGATCCTACCGGCCAGGGCAAAATCTATTATATTCCGGGTATGGTTGACTACGGAAGATACGCCAGCATGATCCGCCAGGATTGGCTCGACAAGCTTGGCTTGAAAATGCCTACTACCCAAGATGAGTATGTAAAGGTGTTGGAGGCTTTCCGGGATAAGGACCCTAATGGCAATGGACAGAAGGATGAACTTCCTACCGGCGGACGGGAGCAGGT
This sequence comes from Paenibacillus sp. P3E, assembly GCF_001909045.1. NCBI lineage: Bacteria > Bacillati > Bacillota > Bacilli > Caryophanales > Paenibacillaceae > Paenibacillus > Paenibacillus sp. P3E. The sequence continues at coordinate 4,326 of NZ_LVWH01000217.1, forward strand.
ACGGTGGATGGACCAATTGTTCGCGATGTATGGTGTAGCGATGTTCGAAGGCTATCCGGACTGGGACATTTATAATGGGGAACTGACGTACTCCGCAGTGACTCCGAACATGAAAGCATCCTTGGAGTTCATGTCGAAGCTGTATAAGGAAGGATTAATTGACAAGGAGTCGCTGCTGAACAGCAAAGACAAGTGGGATGGCAAGATTCAATCCGATAAAGTAGGGAATTACTTCCATTGGGTAGAATCGGGATATTTGCCTCTGGAGAACTTGTTCAAAAATACCGGCGTGAAAGCTAATTTCACTGTACTGCCTGTTCCAAAAGTTGAGGGCTATGAAGGCTTCTATACCTGGAAAAGATTCACTCCTCCAGCTTGGGTAGTGAAAAATAACAAAGATGAGAAAAAACTGATGGCTACTCTGAAATTGCTGAACAACATGTATGACAAAAAAGTCTGGAAGGATTTGTATTTAGGCGTAGAGGGCATGCATTATACGATGAAGGATGGCCAAGCCACGAAGCTGCCGGATGACAAGAGCACACAGGAAAACCTGATTCTTGATCCCTATTCCAAAATATCCACCCTTGATTTCATGATGGATCTCAACAAGAGCACTGCTTCAGCGGATAGAATGTGGGCGATTGATCAGGTGAACCGTAATATGAAGGAAGCCCAGAAATATGCCAAAGTCATTGCTGGTGATGGCATGCCAGCCAGTGTATATGAGGGCTTCCCGGACATAAACAATCGTACACTCTACGTGGAATACGCTTCAAAAATTATTATTGGACAATACCCGCTCAGCAAGTTTGACGAGTTCGTAGAGAAATGGAATAAGTCCGGCGGTGAAGAGGTCACTAAGCGGGCCAGAGAATGGTACGCAAAAGTCAAGAAATAAAGGATTAACGCTAAAATTCCGCTCGACACATTTTACAGTCGGGCGGATTTATTGTGTAGAACCTGTAGATTTAGGTGTTGATACCAAAGTAAAGGGATGTGGAGAGAAATGACTTATGTATGTAATCCGCTAAATATTGAATATAAATATCAGATCGTAGAGACAGCAGGGACCCGAGTTACCTTCAGGGAAGCTGCGGACCCGTCGCTGGTTATCTTTCATGGAGAATATTATCTGTTTCCTTCGATGACGGCTGGATTTCTGACAAGCAGCAATATGACCGATTGGACCTTCCACCCGCTCAAGGGAGTGCCGGTTTACGACTACGCTCCGGATGTGCGGGTAATCGGGGAGTATCTTTATTTTTCAGCATCGAATAAATCAAGAAACTGTTCATTTTACAGGACAAAAGATCCGATCAGCGGTGAATTTGAGGAAATCCAGGGGACGTTCCCTTTTTGGGACCCTAATTTGTTCCTGGATGATGACGGAAGAATCTATTTCTACTGGGGGTGTTCCAACGAGACGCCTATTTACGGAGTAGAGCTTAATTTGGAGGATATGAAGCCTATAGGAGAAGCATCTCCACTTATTTATGGTAACAGTACTAAGATTGGTTATGAAAGAAAAGGTGAAAATCATATCCTCAGATCACCAGAAGAGATTGAAGAAAGCGTTCAAAAATATGCCGGGATGCATCCTGATGCTCCGGAAGAACTTTTGATTAAATTTAAAAACACCATAGGAAACGATCCTTACATTGAGGGAGCCTGGATGGAGAAGCATAACGGGAAATATTATCTTCAATATGCCAGCCCCGGGACAGAACATAACATCTACTCGGACGGTGTCTATATTTCGGACAAACCTCTAGGGCCATTTACGCTGGCAGCCAATAACCCGTTTTCTTACAAGCCGGGAGGATTTATACCAGGGGCCGGACACGGGTCAACCATGACAGATAATTATGGGAATCTATGGCATACCTCATCCATGAGAATCAGTATGAATTATATATTCGAAAGAAGACTTGGGCTCTGGCTGGCGGGATTTGATCAGGACGGAGAGTTATTCTGTAATCAACGGTATGGGGACTGGCCCTATAAAATCGAGCAAAAGCAGATGAATCCCTGGAGCCATCCGGAGTGGATGCTGCTATCTTACGGCAAACCGGCTGAAGCCTCTTCTCATGAAGAAGGCAGACAGGCATTCCAGGCAACGGACGAAAATGTACAGACCTGGTGGAGGGCGGAGTCTAACTCCCCTGGAGAATGGCTGGAAATCGATCTGGAGCATGTATGCGATGTGCATGCGGTGCAGATCAATTTTGCTGATGATCAGATCAATGCAACCCTTCCTATGGAAACAACGCTGCAAGGTGAAAGACTGATAGATGATCGTCAGTATTATACCAGATGGCTTCTCGAAGGCTCAACGGACGGCAAGGAATACTTTGTAATGAAAGATAAATCTGAAGCAAATACCAATTTGCCGCATGATCTAGTCCTGCAAGAGGAGGGGACGAAAGCTAGATTTATCAAATGTACAATAATTTCATTACCCTTTAATCAGTCTGCCTGTATTTCCGGACTTAGAGTGTTTGGGATCGGCAAGGGGGCGTCCCCGGGACAAGTCAGTGGCGTCCAAACAGAATTGATAAGCAAGCTAGATCTTTCCGTAAGTTGGGAGAGAGATGAAGCTGCTGGATATAATGTGCTCTGGGGATTTGCTCCGGACAAGCTGTACCATAGTCATATGGTATTCGGCTGTTATGAATTAACAATTAAAGCGTTGATTGAAGATCAGCCGCTGTATGTAAGAGTTGATGCCTTTAATGAAACAGGGATAACTGAAGGGTGTGTATACCGGGCAGTCTGAGAGAAGGGGTTCGCTCGGCTCGGAGGGACTCCTAAGAAATACGTATCAGATGTTCCTTTAAATGACCTGGTAGGAACTTAAAAACGCCTGATTGAGCGATGAATCTGATAATTATATAGTTACATTGTAAACGAATTCAACACGAGATATTAGGAGGGAAAACATTGAAATCTATTGCATCTCATCAGATGAAGTTATACTGGCCGCTTTATGTGATGGCGATTCCGGGAATTATATTTCTCATCGTATTTAAATTCATTCCGCTGGCTGGTGCTGTAATCGCCTTCAAAGACTATTCCGTATTCCAGGGCTTTATTGATAGTCCTTGGGTAGGATTTAAGCATTTTGAAACCTTGCTGCAGCATCCTGACTTTCTCAATGTATTTAGCAACACTCTACTGCTGGGATTATTCAAGCTTACGATTGTTTTTCCGGTTCCAGTTCTGCTGGCACTAATGATTAATGAGATCCGGAAATCGGCACTGAAGAAAGGAATTCAGACTGCACTATACATCCCGCATTTCTTGTCATGGGTAATCGTAGGAGGGATTCTCTTCGATTTCTTTTCACTAAGCGGAATGTTCAACATTATCCTTGGATGGTTTGGTGCCGAGCCTGTGCTGGCGATGCAGGAAAGCGCATACTTCAGACCGATTTATGTGCTGGCTTCCATATGGAAGGATGCTGGCTGGGGAACCGTGGTCTACATGGCCGCAATCAGTGCAATTGACCCTCAGCTCTATGAATCAGCGATGATCGACGGGGCCTCCAGAATCAGACAAATCAGACATATTACATTCCCGATTCTGCTACCTACCGTGCTTGTACTGTTCCTGCTCGATATCGGGAATTTCCTGGATCTCGGATTCGATCAGGTATATAACCTGCTGACTCCGATGACCTACAATGTGGGAGATATCCTGGATACTTATGTGTTCCGAACGGGCATTCAGCAAGGACAGTATAGTTTCGCAACAGCAGTTGGATTGTTCCAATCGGTAATTGGATTTATCATGGTCTATACGTTTAACAAGTTGTCCAATAAGGTTTCGGATGGGGGGCTCTGGTGACTATGCTTGCATCAAGAGGAGAAAAAGTATTCGTAGGAGTCATTACCGGCTTACTCATCCTGTTATCTGTCGTAGCGCTAGTACCGCTTGTATCCGTAATCTCTACTTCCTTGAGCTCCAAAAGTGCAGTAGATATGAACCTTGTCACGCTGTGGCCGAAGCAATTTACTTTGGACTCTTGGAAGTACATTGTCGACCGTCCTGATTTATGGAAGTCATTCTTTTTGACGCTCAGTACGACTGTGATTGGAACAGTACTGGCCCTTCTGATGACAGCCTTGTTCGCCTATCCGCTGTCAAAGCCGGAATTCCGGTGGGGTTCGGTCATTATGATGGCTGTTGTAGTTGCGATGATTTTCAAGGCACCTATCATACCGTATTTCCTGACCGTACGCGGTATCGGCCTGTATGACAATCCGCTGGTCCTGGTTATCCCTCATATTTTGAATCCGTTCAATCTGATCATCATGCGAACCTTCTTCAAGCAATTCTCTAAGGAGCTTGAGGAAGCGGCCTTTTTGGAGGGCTGCGGATATTTCCGGATGCTGTTCCAGTTTGTGCTTCCATTGTCCAAGGCTGTACTGGCAACCCTTGCTTTGTTTTATGGTGTCGTGCTATGGAATCAGTTTCAGCATCCGTTGTTATTCCTTCAGGACACCAACTGGTTCCCGCTGCAAATCAAAATCCGCCAATTTATCACCGATGACAGCGTTATTATGGCGGGGGCCTCATCGACGATGAGTCTTAACTACAATGAGCGAACGCTGAGAGCAGCAACGGTTATCTTTGCAATTGTTCCGATTGTTGTGGTATATCCTTTCTTGCAGAAGTATTTCGTCAAGGGGGCAATGATTGGTTCGGTCAAAGGATGATTTCTTAAGACAAGATATCAGGACTTCAGTCCGTAACAAATAGCTTTAGAGGGGGGATACAGAAACATGAGTTTTAAAAAGGTTGGTTTATTCTTAGCCGCAAGCGCTCTCGCTGTTACTGCTGTAACCGGTTGTAACGGGAACGAAAACAATTCAGCGGGTAACGCAAATGCCAATCAGAATCAGGCTTCGAACGGAGATCAAGTAGTTGATATTGAGGTATGGGGTACCAACATCGGGTATCAGCCGGTTACCAAAGGTAGCAAACTGTACGAATTTTATAAGGAAAAGCTGGGTGTTGGGGTTATTAATCCGTATGTGGAGTGGAACGGGGGAACTAACTATCTCAATCAGTTGAACCTTAAGATTGCCGCTAACGAAATGCCGGATCTGTTCGTACCTCAGCAAGGACTTGAGGACAGTCTCGCGAAGAATGGGGCGATTGCCGATCTGACTGAACTGTTGCCTAAATATGCGCCGAACGTGTGGAAGGCTATTCCGGAAGATATCTGGAAAGTGGTCAAGGCAAATGACCCTACAGGTCAGGGGAGAATTTATTATATTCCCAATGTCGTTGAATACGGCAGATACGCCGGGCTGATCCGCCAGGATTGGCTGGATAAGTTGGGGCTGAAAATGCCAAAAACACAGGATGAATATGTAAAGGTGCTGGAGGCTTTCCGGGACAAGGACCCTAACGGCAACGGCCAGAAGGATGAGATTCCAACTGGCGGCCGGGAGCAGGTGCGCTGGATGGATCATTTGTTCGCCATGTATGGTGTGGCTATGTTCGAGGGTTATCCGGATTGGGATATTTACGATGGCAAGCTGACTTATTCTGCGGTTACGCCCAATATGAGAGCCGCATTGGAATTCATAGCCAAGCTATATAAGGAAGGCTTGATTGATAAGGAGTCGGTTCTTAATAGTAAGGATAAGTGGGAAGGGAAGATCCAATCCAATAAGGTGGGGAATTACTTCCACTGGGTAGAGCAGGGGAACTTGGTGTTTGAGAACCTGTATAAGAACACAGGTGTGAAGGCAGAGTTTTCCGTACTTCCTGTACCTGAGGTCGCAGGCTATAAAGGCTTTTATACGATGAAGAAATTTGCCTCTCCTCTGTGGGTTGTCAAGAACAACAAGGATCAGGAAAAGCTGATGGCCACGCTAAAGCTGCTTAACAATGTGTACGATAAGAAAAACTGGAAAGACCTGTTTCTTGGTGTAGAAGGAATGCACTATACAATGAAAGACGGAAAAGCCATTAAGCTCCCGGATGACAAGAGCACACAGGAGAATCAGATTCTGAATCCGGCTACAAGCATATCGACACTGGATCTTACGATAGATCTTTTCAACAGCACGGTATCAGAAGACAGTAAGTGGGCCATTGATCAGGTCACCCGGAATATGAAGGAGGCTCAGAAGTATGCCAAAGTCATTGCGGGTGACGGTATGCCTGCCAGTGTATACGACGGCTTCCCGGACATTAACAACCGCACCCTTTATGCTGAATATGCCGCCAAGATTATTATTGGACAGTACCCCATCAGCAAGTTTGATGAGTTTGTAGAGAAATGGAACAAATCAGGCGGTGAAGAGGTCACGAAGCGTGCCAGAGAATGGTACAGCAAAGTGCAGCAGTAAACTATAGAACAGAACTATATTCTGCAGGAGGTTAACATGAGCAGTCGTATAACGGAAGTGCTGCAAGGCAAGGAACACAATTATATTCTTCCTTTTCTCTGGCAGCATGGGGAGGAAGAAGCTGTAATCCGGGAAGAAATCGCCCGTGTCCATGAATCCGGAATTGGAGCGTTGTGCGTGGAGGCACGGCCTCATCCAGACTTTCTTGGACCAAAGTGGTGGCTGGATATGGATATTATTATGGATGAGGCGCGAAATCGCGGCATGAAGGTATGGCTGCTGGATGATGATCATTTCCCTACGGGGCATGCGGCAGGCAAGGTGAAGGAGGCTCCAGAGGAGCTTCAGCGTAAGTTTTTGGGTGAACGCTATATTGATACAATTGGTCCTGCCCAAGGAACCTCTCTGCTGCTGGATACCTTGCTGATGACCGGACTCCGGCCAACCTTCTCCTTGCGCCATAACGCTAAAGGGAATAATAAACTGATCTCAGTGGTTGCGGTCCGCCGCGATCCATCGAGTGGAACATTACTCAGTGAATGTGTTGATCTCACTGAATTTGTACATGAAGGTACGCTGTATTGGGATATCCCAGAGGGGTATTGGCGGGTATTTATGATCTCTGAAAATAAGGATGGCGGCAGCAAGGAGCAGGAAGATTATCTGAACCCGCTAGTCCCAAATTCAGTCCGTATTCTGCTTGATACGGTTTATGAGCCTGTGTATGAGCGTTATAAGGATGATTTCGGCAAGACATTTGCCGGATTCTTTTCAGATGAACCCGGATTTTATAATGATAAGACGACTTTTGATTTCAATTCAAAGCCAGGGAAACAAGGGGTACCGCTTCCTTGGAGCAATGAAATGCCGGCTCTGCTCGACCAGGCGTTCGGAGAGGACTATCGTAAACAGCTGTATCTTCTCTGGCATGATGCCGGGGAACAATCGGACATTATCCGCTACACCTATATGAATATCGTCAGCAGGCTGTATGCAGAACATTTCTGCAGTCAGATCGGAGACTGGTGCAGAGCCCGCGGTGTGGAATATATCGGACATGTTCTTGAAGATAACAACGTGCATGCAAGGCTGGGTCCCGGTACCGGACACTTCTTCCGCTCACTCTGGGGACAAGACATGTCGGGTATTGATGTGGTGCTGTGGCAAATCGTTCCCGGCTTTGATGAATTATCTTTCCGCCAGCCAACGGGAGGAGAGACGGATAGTGAATTCTTCCACTATGGTCTCGCTAAGCTCGGTGTATCTCTGGGACACATGGATCCGAAGAAACAAGGCCGGACGATGTGTGAAGTCTATGGGGCCTATGGCTGGACGGAAGGCTTGAAGCTGATGAAGTGGCTTACTGACCATATGCTCGTCCGCGGCGTCAATCATTTTGTCCCTCATGCGTTTACCCAAAAAGCTTTTCCTGAGCCGGATTGTCCGCCGCATATGTATGCGGGCGGTCAGAATCCGCAGTACCGCTATTATGGCTATCTGAACCAGTACATTAACCGGATCAGCCACCTAATCTCAGGGGGGATACATGTGGCGTCTGCGGCTGTCGTCTATCATGCTGAAGCCGAATGGTCAGGGAACGCAATGTACTTTCATAAGCCGGTCAAGGCGTTGATGCAGCATCAAATCGATTGTGAAGTGATTCCCGTTGATGTGCTTCAGGAGGTAGCACATGTTCAGGATAACAAGCTGCATGTCAATCTTGAAAATTATAGATGCCTGATTGTACCTTATGCGGAAGCACTCCCGGCAGCGATGATACAACGCTTGGCCCAGTTCGCTGAGCAAGGCTTACCCGTCCGTTTTGTTGAAGGACTGCCGGAACGCTCAAGTGAAGGAATCAATGTAACTGGTGAACTGTCACTGCTTTCGGCTCATCCGAATGTGAGGATGGTAGTTTTAGATAAACTGGCGGATGATTTGACTGCAGATGGATACTTTGAGGTTAAAGCTGAAGGATATGAGCCGTATCTCCGGAATTATCACTATACTCATGATGATTTAGATGTGTTTATGTTTTTTAACGAGAGTCCGCATCAGATTATCTCTACGAAGATTGTTCTGCCGGTGCAAGGTAATGTTTATGCCTATCATGCTTTTCTTAATAAGGTGAGCAGGCTGGAGGCCGCTGGGGAGTCCGGTGCAAGAAGGGTGGAGCTTGTTCTGCATCCATATGAATCCATCGTCCTTTTGCATGGGCCTTCCCTAATAGATTATCCTGCCCCTCTGCCGAGGAGGGCAGAGGGTCCGATATTGGAAATGAGTGGAGAATGGGCAGTTTCCATTGCCGATGCTGATCATTATCCTCAATTCAAGGAGTGGGGGACACTAACCACATTGAAGAATATGAGTGGTCCCGGTGATCTGCCCAGCTTTTCCGGTACGTTCCGTTATGAGACAGAGTTTGAATGGAATGCTTCATGTAACAACGCATTTCTTGAACTAGGCGAGGTCTATGAAACGGCAGAAGTGTGGATTAACGGTGAACACGCAGGCGTTAACCTGTGCCCACCTTATCGGATGGAGATAGCGGGTCCAATTCGTAAAGGGACCAACAGCCTGGTTATCGAGGTTACGAATACGCTTGTTAAAAACCAGCGGGACTTTTTGTCTTCCTTCTCTCAGCAGGAGCCAAGCGGACTTATTGGTCCTGTGACAATTTCACAGATATCGGTAACTGAAGCTCATTAACGGGACCTGATGAGGAGGGAATTAATATGACGAATTCCATTACTAATCCCATACTACGCGGATTCAACCCTGATCCGTCTATTGTACGCGTAGAAGACAATTACTATATTGCCACTTCCACTTTTGAGTGGTTCCCGGGCGTTCAGATTCACCATTCCAAGGACCTGATTCACTGGAGATTGCTAAAGCGGCCACTGGACCGGATATCGCAACTGAACATGCAGGGGAACGGAGATTCCGACGGTGTATGGGCACCCTGCCTGACTTATGATAACGGTCTCTTCTATTTAATTTATACAGATGTTAAGTCTCACAAAGGTGCTTTTAAGGACACCCACAACTACCTTGTGACCGCAGCAGATATAGAAGGTCCATGGTCGGAACCGGTATATCTGAACAGCAGCGGGTTCGATCCCTCTTTATTTCATGATGATGACGGACGGAAATGGCTGCTGAGCATGTTATGGGATTTCCGCAAGGGGATGAACAAGTTCGGAGGCATTGTCATTCAGGAATATTCACACTCGGAGCAAAGACTGGTGGGTCCGGCTGCAACCATCTTTGAAGGAACAGAATTAGGATTTACGGAAGGGCCGCACCTGTATAAGCAGGGTGACTACTACTACCTGATTACTGCGGAGGGTGGAACCCGGTACCAGCATGCCGTTACTGTCGCGCGATCGGCTTGCCTTCATGGACCCTACGAAATTGATCCGCTTAATCCGGTGCTGACCAGCAGTGGTAATTCCGGGTTGACTCTCCAAAAAGCAGGGCATGCTTCCTTAGTTGAAACCCAAAATGGCGAATGGTATATGGCCCATCTTTGCGCAAGACCGGCGGATGGTCATCATTGTACGCTGGGCAGGGAGACAGCACTGCAGAAATGTTATTGGGACGACAAAGGCTGGCTCCGCTTGGAAGGGGGAGGGAACGCTCCTTCTGCTACGGTACAGGCTCCAGCCCTCCCGCTTCATCCGTTTAAACCGGAACTGGAGCGGGATGATTTTGATGAACCCTTGCTTAGTGGCCATTGGAGCACACTCCGAATCCCGCCGGATTCAAGCTGGCTCACCCTTAGTGAACGAGAGGGTTTTCTGCGCTTAAAAGGAATGGAGTCTTTAAGCTCTCTGCACAGGCAGAGTCTGATTGCCCGTCGGCAGCAGTCATTTAGTATTGAGGCAGAGACGGTAATTGAGTTCGAGCCGGAGAGTTTTCAGCAGATGGCAGGCCTAATTCTATATTACAACACAGAAGATTATGTGTACTTAAGGATCACCCATCTCGAGAAGCATGGCAGAGTAATTGGAATTATTGAATCGAAGCATGGGGTATACGATGAGCTGCTCGCAGCTGATCTGCAGCTGCCGCAATATGGTCCGGTTCGTTTAAAGGCTATAGTCCACCGGGACCGTCTGCAATTTTATTATGCAACTGAGGACATCAACTGGTGCCCGGTTGGCGAAGAGATTAATATTCTGCATCTTTCGGATGAAGCTGCTGAGCCTTTAAGATTTACAGGGACATTCGTTGGAGTGTGTGCACAGGATTTGAGAGGCACCCGAAAGCAGGCAGACTTTGATTATTTTATATACAGGGAAATGGAGTGAATTGTATTGTCAATTATACAGTTTCCTAAGGACTTCCTGTGGGGGGCAGCTACTGCTGCTTATCAGGTAGAAGGAGCCTGGAACGAGGGTGGACGCGGCCTTTCAATCTGGGATACCTACGCACATACTCCCGGGAATATACGAAATGGTGATAACGGTGATATCGCCTATTTGAGCTTGAAGACATAGATGAAGGTTATGAAAGAACAGACTTTAACTGGCCGATTTACCCTGAAGGTCTATATAAGGTGCTAGTACACATTACGGAACGTTATGGTCAAATCCCTATCTACATCACCGAAAACGGAGCATGTTATGATGACAATCCGGATCAGGGAAAAGTTCAGGATAACAAGCGTATTGCATATCTGAGCAAGCATTTAACCCAGTTAAACCGGGCAATGGAGACAGGGGTACTGGTAAAGGGCTATATCGCCTGGTCTTTGCTCGATAATTTCGAGTGGGCTGACGGTTACAGCAGGCGTTTCGGATTGATTCATGTAGATTTCAATTCATTAGTACGAATGCCAAAAGACAGCTTTTTCTGGTATGAAAAAGTGATAACCAACGGGTGGATAGAAGTCTGAGCGGATTGACTTATTAAAGGTTTTCTGGAACTGACAATATGGGAGAAGACATGGAAGGACCTGATCTCCATTGGCATAACCCAGGCCTAATCCTCTGCACCAAAAGAAAGCCGGCTTTCCAGACGAATCTGGAGAACCGGCTTTCCCTACAGGAAGCTATAGAGTCGTACGCCGTGCGGTGCAACTGTGGTCTTCAGCGCACCTGCGGCAAGTTCGGCAGGCGTTCCGCTCCACAGCTCGGTGCCGGCGGCTGCACCACTCAGGCCAAGCTCTTCAAGGGCCAGATCCAACTGCAGCGGGCTTTCACCAACGTTGAATACAGCAGCATAACGAGTGCCATCGGAGTGCTCAGCGGTCCAGACGATAAGATCATCTTTGCAGAGCGCTTCCCTGGCTCCGTGGCTCTCCCGGTGCATGCGCAGAACCTCACGGTTGGTAAGCAGCGCAAGCGTCCAGTCATCATTGTCCCGCAATTCACCGCCAAAAATGAGCGGCGAGCGGAAGATACTCCAAAGCGACATCATCGTCAGCTGCTCATCACGCGTGAACCGGGTCCAGCGGTCCTCCCCGCCGCCATCCACAGAGCGGATACCAATATGGCCGAGCGGCAGCATATCGCAGTCCGGCCAGCAGCCGGCTTGAGGTACGCCCTGCCATTTCCGGCAACGGTCGAACATATCCAGCAACAGCGGCCACAGGTCCCAGAAGTCATCTGTAACCCGCCACATGTTGGCATGTCCGGTGAAGAATTCTGCGTATTCCACCGGAGCGGGGCCAGGAGAGAGGCTCAGCACCATGGGCCGGCCGCAACGCTCAATCGCCTGGGAGATTAGAGCAATCTCAGGCTGATGAGTATCGTACAGCCTGGAAGCGGCGATGTCGTCCACCTTCACCAGGTCAACGCCCCACTCTGCATACAGTTCAAAGAGAGAATTATAATACGCCTGTGCCCCTTCTTTGGAGGCGTCCACTCCATACATATCTGTATTCCATGGACAGATGGAGTTCGTATGTGCAATATCGCGTGCCGTCGCAGTTGTACCCAAGACCGGTGTGGCGGCATGGGCAGCCTGCCGCGGGATGCCGCGCATGATATGAATGCCGAATTGCAGTCCAAGACTGTGTACATAATCGGCTAAGGGCTTGAAGCCAAGGCCGCCCGCTGCGGAAGGGAAGCGGTTCTCAGCGGGCATCAGCCGGGAATATTCATCGGTAATCAGCGGAACAAACGGCCGGTATTGTGAAGAGTTCGCATAAGGCTCGTACCACTGAATATCAACGGTAATATAGCTCCAGCCGAAGGCTTTGAGGTGTTCTGCCATATACTGTGCATTTCCGCGTATTTCTTCTTCCGTTACGGCCGCGCCGTAGCAGTCCCAGCTGTTCCAGCCCAGCGGCGGAGTAGGTGCTGCAAGCTTGTGATCCATTGTGAATCTCCTTTACTGATGTATTATTGCTCTTTCTAGTTCCATCATAATAAAGGAGATTAGCGATATCTATAGTAATCTTGCGAGTCGAATAGCACTATATTGCGGTTAATCAAAAAACAGCCTGCGGTAGGTTAGGCTTTCGCCCCCGCTTCGGAATTCTCCCGGTGTAAGTCCGGTTAAGCTGCGGAACGCCTTGATGAAATAACTGCCGCTGGAGTAGCCAATCTGCTCAGCAATGGCTTCTATGCTGAGACCGGTTCCTCTGAGCAGCTCCATGGCCTTCTCCGTACGGACACGGGTCAGATATGCGCCGGGAGTCAGACCCGTGCTGGCCGAGAAGCGGCGGATCAAATGGTATTTGGACAGGGCTACATGCTCGGAAAGCAGATCGATGCTGATCATTCGTGAGTAGTTATGCTCAATAAATTCGGCTGCACGCCTTACGTTCACTGACCAGTTGTCCCGGTTCCGCAGTGTTGTTACCTGCAGTCTGGAGAGCTCTGTCATGAACTGATAGATGCACGACGAGGCAATAAGAGGGTCGGAGATTCTGCCGGCCGCGGCATCGTTTACAATCATCCGTAAGACCCGGATCGGCGCACAGTCTGCGGGCAGATAAGGAACTTCTCCTGCTTCACGCAAGAATTTGCGAAAGTGAGGCAGAATCAGATCGGGCCGGAAGAGCAGGAACAGGAATTCCCAAGGCTCTGTTGATTCCGGTTGATAATAATAGCGGTGGGGTCCGGGGATTTCGGCGAGAAAAGCCTGCCCGGCGGTAACACGGTGCGTCCGGTCCCCCGACTCAAATACGCCTTCTCCGGAGAGGGTGTATTGGAACAACAGAAGTGGCCCATCGTTCCGTTCCAGACCGTCCCAGCGATAAGAAGGCGTGCTGATTGAATCAGACCCGGCCGCAAATAATACGCACAACTGGAGCTCCTTATCTTCCGCGAACCGAAAGCCATAGGTACCTCTGGGAATGTCCATAATGTCCTCCTAGCAGTATGTGAAGATGCTTCAGCATTGATTTTAACGCGACTTGTTGAAAACAGAAAGCACCTTTGTTACTGTTACACATATAAATGCTGCGAAGGAAGGTTATTATGTCCCCCAAAACTCAAAGTTATAAAGCAACGAATGAACATGTGAAAATCATCGGACGGACTCATTATTCCAACGATGTACTGTGGCTGGCGCTCTCAGGCGGCGGCGTGGAATTTTCCTTCCATGGTACAAAAGCGGAGATCACATTAAGAGGTGATGCTATTGCCTTATCCGGCAATAATCTCGCAAGAGTCGGCATCAGTGTAAACGGCAAAAGGGTTATTGACGATCAGGTGGATCAACCGCTCCAATCGTATACTGTATTTGAAAGCGAAACTGCGCAGAACGTCACGATAAGGCTCATCAAATTATCAGAGGCGGCGATGTCAACGGTAGGGATTCAGGAAATCGCTGTTGATGCAGCGGATGGAATTAAGCCAACCCCGGATGAAGTACATAAAATTGAATTTATCGGCGACTCCATCACTTGCGGCTATGGCGTTGATGATGAGGTTGGGCTGCATTCTTTTTCTACGGCTACGGAAGATGTTACCAAAACCTATGCTTACCTCACCGCGCAGCAGCTCCATGCGGACTACAGCATGGTTTCGTACAGCGGATACGGCATCATTACAGGCTATACGGAAAACGATCAAAAGCTTAGCACGCACCTGATCCCGGATTATTATGAAAAAGTGGGGAAGTCTGAGGGGAAATTTGATGATCGAGTGCTGCCCCAGGATCTGCGTTGGGACTTCAGGAAGTTTGTGCCCGGTCTGATTGTCATTAACCTAGGAACGAATGACGATTCCTACACCAAAGAGGATACCGGCAAGCAGACGGAATATGCTGAACAATATGTTGAATTTCTTAAAATGGTCAGACGCAACAATCCGCATGCTCCGATTCTGTGTACGCTGGGTATCATGGGAGACAGGCTGTATCCTTTTGTCGAACTAGCCGTGAAACAATATACCCTGCAAACAGGCGACAGTAATATTAATGCAATGAAATTTGATGTGCAGCTGGAAGCTGACGGATACGCAGCCGACTTCCACCCGTCCCAGGCCACTCACCGTAAAGCGGCGGACAAACTGACTGCTCAAATTAAAGAGCTCATGGAGTGGTGATTAAGCGAGGGAGTGCGGATCACTACGCTGTATCCCTTTTTCGTTTACGAACTTCTCCAGAACCCTGAAATCCTCTGTAACCTTTTTAAAAGGTAAAGCATCCAGCACCTGTTCCCGGTAATCCTTTTTGGCTGCAGCGGACAGCCGGGAATCGAGTATGCTGAGTACACCAAGGTCAGTTTCACTGCGGATCAGACGGCCGGTTCCTTGTCTTAACCGAAGCAGCATGTCCGGTACAAACACATCTTTTAAGGGATTCTCGGCCAGAGATGCCTTATATTCATAGATAGGATCGGAAGGAACAGGGAAAGGCAGCCGGAAAATGATTAATTGCGACAAATCGGAACCTTCGATATTCACGCCTTCCCAGAATACACCGGTACTAAGAAGGACGCCTTTACTGCCCCGGAATTCAGCGATCACCCCGTCTTGGGACGATCCTTCTCTTTGCATATGTAGCGTCCAAGTAAGCGCCTCAGAGTTTAATTTCTCATGGATGTACTTCATATCCTCCTTAGCTGAAAAAAGGACCAATGTCCGCCCGCCCGTTAAATTACAGAGCCTAAGCATTTCCTTGTAGGCCGCATCAAGATAACTTTTCCGGTCCTTATGGCTATAGTAGGGGACGTCCTTGGCAATATACATCATGGTGTGGTCGTCATAATCAAACGGTGAAGCCTGGCGCTCCATATAATCTCCCCTGTACCCGAGGGACTCAGTCAGATAAGCGTATTGTTCCTCCAGGGTTTCTCCGCCTTGACACATGGTTGCTGACGTTAAGATCACGGATGTCTTCCCGTTAAATAAAGTATACTTTAGAAATTGGCTTATGCCCTTTGGACAGATACTAATGGTACTCTCCCGCTGGCTGTTGCTTGCCCAGATGAGATAGTTGTCCTTTGCTCTGGCGAGCACATCGAAGAGGTCGATAAGTCCATTCATGGCTTCAAAAGCATTGTCGATTTCCCGCTCACGCCGGGAAGTTAAGACGGAAAGGCTGAGACTGAGCTCTTTCAAAATCTGCACCGCCCGTCTTAACGGAATTCCTGTGATCTCTGATACTTTTATCCGGTCATTGTCCTGTTTGGCTGTGTGAAGCAGATCCGCCTCTACCTGTTTAAAGACATGGCTAACGCATCTTTTTACAAATTTGAATTGCCCCATAAGACCCGTATCTGCGGATTGCTTGAAGAGAATCTGCAAGACGTCGTCCAGAATACGGCAGGTGCCCCGGAAGGTGAACTCGAGTGTTCTTGCATCTCTGACCTTTGCTTCCAGATTATGAGCTTCATCTATGACGATCAGGGCCGGCCGTTCCGTGATTAAGCCCTTGGTTCCTTCTTTCTTCTTGATCAGATCACGGATAAGCAGGTCCTGGTTTACGATAATGAAATCCATATCGCCGGCGCTGGCATTAATCTTCGCTCTCATCTCGTAGAACGTACATGTGCTTTTATAATGGCAATGTTCAAATTTACAGTCATTTACACAAACGTTAGACCATACTGCATCACTGGTTCCACCTTCAATGTCCGCTCTTTCATCAATCTCGTAATTCAAAATACGCCCGGCGAGCGTAGACAGAGGGGAGGAGCTTGAATCATCAGGCTTGAACAGCTCTGCTGCCCTGTACCGGCAGGCATATTGCCCCATGCCTTTTCCGACAACGGAGCGGACCGTGGTGAATCCGAGACGGCTTCCAATGAATCTGAGATCTTTATGTATCTGTTCTGAAAGCTGGATGGAGGAGGTGGCAATAATGATCGGCTGCCGGGAGACCTGGTTAATGAGCAGGCCGGGAATAAGGTAGGCAAAGGACTTGCCGATGCCGACTCCGGCTTCAATCATTGCGTTATAGCCATTAATATAGGCGTCAGCGATATCCAGAGACATATCCTGCTGGCCGATCCGCTCCTTCAGTCCGATCCTGGGGAATCTGTCATACATCCGGAAGACGGCATTAATTAAAGAGGGTTCGACGTCCTTTTTCAGCTCCCGCTTCTGTAATTTATAGAGATCACTTAACCAACTGATGACAACCGCCCCTTTTCTATATCAATGATCTTCCTGCTGGAGTATTTTGGTGAGGTTGTAATTATCTTCGATGCTACCTTAACAGTCAAGTGTCAGAATAGAAGTCATATATAATGGATGATAAGGAGGAATATCTAAGTGAAAGAACAAAGAGCTGGAATGCAATCTATTAATGAATTGTTCACATCCAGACATTCAGTTTTGATCTGGATGTCAACGGTTTATGTATCGGCAATAATCATGCAGTTTTTTAAGGACCCTTTGATTTTATCCAGTTCAGCGTTCACTTGTCTTTTCACAGTTCATGTCTTAATACACTGGAACTCATTTCGGATTAGGACTAACAAGCAATTCTGGTTATACTTTTCGATCCAAGGCATCCTGATTTACTTATGCGCGATTCTGATGCCAGACGGTTATCAAGCCGTTTTAATTGGCCTGCTTCCAGTCTTAGTCGCTCAAAGTCTGGGTTTTTCCTATCGGATCAAAAGAGTCGTTCTCGTTGCCTTTATCAGTATTATCTTGTTTTTTGATGCAATGCTTACTTTAGGAGATACGGATGAACTCATATTATTCCTTCCCTTTTTTACCCTGATGCTGATTGTTGTTGTGGCCTATGCCCTGTTGTTCTTTCAGCAGGTTCACGAAAGGCTCAAGACCCAGAATTTCTTGCGGGATCTTCAGGAGGCCCACAAGAAAGTGGAGGAGTTAACACTCTCCAATGAACGTCAACGTATGGCTCGCGATCTGCACGATACCCTGGCACAGGGGGTGGCTGGATTAATTATGCAACTCGAAGCGGCAGATGCGCACATGGCACAAGGCCGTATGGAGCGGACTCAGGAAATCATCAAGCAGTCCATGAAACAGGCCCGTACAACCTTGGCAGAAGCCCGCCGGGCTATTGATAATCTTCGGGCGAAATCAGCGTCCGAGATTGATTTTAGGGAAGCCGTTGACGATGAGGTCCAGCATTTTACGGAGGCCACAGGTATAGCCGTTGCAACGTATCTTAAACTCGACAAACGCTTGTCCAGGATGGTAATGGAACACAGTCTGCATATTGTGAAGGAGTGTCTCACCAACATCGCCCGGCATGCCAAGGCAGACAAGGTATGGGTTACCCTGTCTGATCAAAGAGGCCTGTTATTTATGGAGATCAGGGATAACGGATCTGGATTCAACACGGACGCTATTGGAAAGGATGCCGGACATTATGGTCTACTGGGCCTCCAGGAACGGGTGCGGTTGATTGGAGGAGAAATGAAGGTGCGTAGCAGTTCGGCAGGTACGAGTATACAAATTGAGGTATCATTCACCGAGGGAGAATCTATATGAACCGGTATAAAATCCTGATCGTAGACGATCATTTCGTTGTCAGGGAAGGCTTGAAGCTGATTATGGAAACCGACGAACGGTTTCAAATTGTCGGGGAAGCAGGAAACGGGCAGGAGGCGATACACCTCATTGATGAGTTGCAGCCGGACGTTGTCCTCATGGACTTAAATATGCCGGTGATGAGCGGACTGGAAGCGATGAAGGTATTGAAAAGCAAGAACAGCCCCGTTCCGGTAATCATTCTGACGACCTACAACGAGGATGATTTAATGATTAACGGTCTGGCTTTGGGGGCGAGGGGATACCTGTTAAAGGATACAAGCCGGGAGAATCTGTTCAGGAATATTGAATCAGCGGTGAGAGGGGAGACCTTGCTTACCCCAGAGATTATGGAAAGAGTCATAGCCGCCCGTGGGAACCACAAAGCTTATAACTCTGCTAATGAGGAAGCATCCCTGCTGACCGATAAAGAGACTCAGATTCTGCAGAGCGTAGCTCAGGGTTTCAAAAGCAAGGAAATCGCCTCAGATATGGGAATTGCAGAACGAACGGTAAAAGCACATTTAACGAGTATTTACAACAAACTTGGAGTGGATTCGCGGTCTCAGGCGGTGGCTGTCGGTCTGGAACGAGGGATCTTACATATGTAACTTGGACATGCGAAGGAATTCTTTCGCATGTTTTTGTTTTATATTCACATTTTGAAGCGAGGCCCTACGGTGTGTGTAGGGCTTTTTCTTTTGGGATAACGGGCTGCCCGAATGGGCAAATGCGGTCTGCCCGTTTGGACGATGTTGAACAGTCATCCAGTCTGTAAGATTAAGACATAGATAAACATTAGTAAGGAGGAGCGATACTGAAATGGCTAAATTATTATACCGGCTGGGGTTTTGGTCAGCGAAGAACCGGATTAAAGTCCTTATAGGAAGCATTACTCTGTTAGTAGTAGCCGCTATTGTGGCGCTGTCGATGGGAATCCATTTTGGTGAGGAGACCAGTATACCCGGGCTTGCCTCGCAAAAAACGCTTGAAGTTATGGAAAAGGAATTTCCAAACCCACAGGGTAACCTTGGCAAGACCCAGCTGGTGCTGAAGGCACCGGACAATGAGACGTTATCCTCTGAAGCAGCTCAGCAGCTTATAACCGTGAAGCTCAAAGAAGTGGCAGCGGATCAGGAGGTTTCTTCGGTTGTAGGTCCGTACGAGAACCATTCGTTAAATGCGGACAGCACTATTGGCTATGCCACAATTACTTATAAAGTTCCGGGTGCAGATGTCACCGACGTTTCGAAGGATTCAGTGAATCAGATTGCCGAAAGTCTGCGGGATGCGGGCTGGCAGGCCGAACTGATCGGAGACGGCTATGTGAAAATGGCAACCAGCAGTCCTACCGAAGGTCTCGGAGTTTTGCTGGCCCTGGTAATTCTTACAGTAGCATTAGGTTCTATCATTACTGGCGTTCTGCCGATCCTTACAGCGGGTTTAGGCCTAGGCTTCGGGATTATGCTGATTATTATCGGAACCAGTTTCTTAGATATTCCTTCGTTTGCCTTATCGCTGGCCGGGATGCTGGGACTGGCTGTCGGTATTGATTATGCACTGTTCATTATCGC
The DNA here is from genome assembly GCF_001909045.1 of Paenibacillus sp. P3E. NCBI lineage: Bacteria > Bacillati > Bacillota > Bacilli > Caryophanales > Paenibacillaceae > Paenibacillus > Paenibacillus sp. P3E. The sequence goes on from NZ_LVWH01000217.1 coordinate 24,186, forward strand.
CAGATACCGGCAGCAGCTTGCCGAAGGCTACGAAAGACGGGAAGCAATTGCCATCGCGAACGGAACAGCCGGGAGTGCGGTTGTGTTTGCTGGAGTAACGGTCATTATTGCGCTTGTCGGGTTTTCATTCGTTGGAGTACCGTTCCTTACCGCTATGGGTACAGCTGGAGCACTTACTGTATTGACCGCAATCCTTATGACCATATTCGTCGTTCCGGCGATTCTGGAACTGCTGGGGAGCAAGGTTAAAGTGCCCACCAAGCGTTCCAAGCGCAAAGGAAGCAATCAGAAGCCGGCAAGCCGCGCCAATCTGTGGGGAAAATTTGTTACCGGGCAGCCCTTAATGGCTGTAGTACTGGGTGTAGCCCTGCTGTCAACGATTGCTTTGCCCTTCTTCCACATGGAGACGGGGCTCGGTAATGACGGGCAAAAATCTCCGGATAAAACTGAACGGCGGGCCTACGATCTCCTGTCCGAAGCCTACGGTGAGGGATACCACGGTCCGTTAGTCATTCTGGCCGAAACGGATGGCGGTAAAGAGGCAGCAGCTAATCTCAATAAAGTTATTGAAGAAGTAAAAACTTATCCCAATGTCGCGGTGGTAAACCCGGCAGTCACTGGACCTTCCGGAAAAATCTCGCTGATTACTGTTATGCCGACAACGGGACCCAATGATTCGAAAACCATAGACCTTGTCCATCTGATTCGTGATAAGGCACCGGAAATAGAACGGCAGGATCATATTAAGATCGGTGTAACCGGCAGCACAGCTGTCAACATCGACATCACCCAGAAATTAAACCAGGCATTGCCTAAATTTTGCCTCATTATTGTTGGCTTGGCCTTTGTACTGCTTATGCTGGTATTCCGTTCGATTCTCGTTCCGATCAAGGCAGTGCTCGGATTCATCCTGTCGCTTGGTGCAACCCTGGGATTCGTTACCTATGTCGTTCAAGATGGACATTTCCAGAATCTGTTCAACTTCTATACCAAGGCACCGGTGTTTAATTTCCTGCCAATCATTGTAGTCGGCGTCCTGTTCGGTCTGGCGATGGACTACGAAGTATTCCTGGTCAGCCGGATGCGTGAGGAATTCAAGAAGAGCGGCGATGCCAAAAAGTCCGTTCTTGCCGGAATCCGTAACAGCGGCGGAGTCGTAACGGCAGCAGGCCTGATCATGGTTGCAGTCTTTACCGGATTCATTCTCGCAGAAGAGCCTATGGTTAAGGTTATGGGGTTGGCGCTCGCCTTCGGTGTTCTCTTTGACGCTTTCATTGTCCGGCTGCTCATTGTTCCCGGCGTGATGACCTTGCTTGGGAAGTCGGCATGGTATTTTCCAAAATGGCTGGACCGCTTGCTTCCGAATCTCGATGTGGAAGGTGAGGGAGTGATGGAGGAAGTGGAGAAGAAGCGGCTGGCCGCAGAGATTGAGCCTAGAGTAAGACTCCTTGGCTAATAATCTGGAACAATAGGTACCACTCTATGATCCGCCTTTCGGTGTTCACACTTGTCTATAACGAAGAGGGAAATATATATGATCTGTACTTAAGCATCACTGACGCGTTAAAGGGAAGAATAGAAAGCTATTTTGAGCGAAATTACGGGCAAACAGCTTCGATCTGGGCCGGAGTGAAGAACTCAACCTGCACAGATCCCAAGGATATTTTTAAGCTCATGCCCTTCTATTGAAAAGAAATGATGATACAGACTCTCTGATGAAGCTATTTAAGCGTGAGGTTGCTGATAGCCTTTATTAATATTACGGGATGCATCGTTTTCTGCCGATAATGGCGAAGATGGAACAAGCCTTCATGTGCTGCGGCTCTTCGTCTGGTTCACCGGATTGGAGTGATCCAAGCCCGGCAAGATATTCAGAGATTTAATACTGCTCAGCATCGTACGTCGATATCGATGAAAGGTTTAACGCCGGCAATCAAGCCCGTGTCAACATTGACCAGCACGTCTGCAGTAGCCGTATTTGTCACTTTAAATCCAAGACCGGACAATATGAATAAAGGTGCTCCGGCAATGCCTACTCCGCTGGTTTGAGCAGCTTGCATATCTTGTCCGCTGATGCGCTGAAAGGTACTAGGTCGAGCAACTATTTGGAAGCTACTGTTCTCAGATTCGATCTGGAGATCAGGCAGCTTCCTTTTTTATACCCGGTTCCAGCATTGTAGAGCAAAGTTATGGCCATTTTGATCACAAGCAATTCGTTAGTCGATCTACAGACAAGGTTGACATAGCCGCGTTTAGCCTGATGCATGTTCACTATATATGTCCCTGCCGGATAAGTGATACCATCCACGCTTAACGGAGGGACAGTCTTCTCAACCTTCACACCGTTGCGGAGCAGGTTTGCACTATTTTGTAGGTCTCCTCTTTTGCAGATCAATTAAGGTGACTCGAGCTTTATTAATATCCAATCGTTAGTCTATATGTTCTGATTTAAATGGTAAAAATTACAGGTTGCATGATATAGGGAAGTCGAGGTATATTATTAGTCCGGCCAAGAAACATCAACGCCGAGCTCGAAAAGAAGTTGAAAAAAAGAGCTTGCATTACTCGGTCGAACGTGATATATTATAAGAGTTGCTGGTGACGAGATAATCGGCGCCGACGACGAGCTTGATCTTTGAAAACTGAACAACGAGTGAGTGGGATTTCACGCAAGTGAGATCCAAAAATAGAGAATATTTTATTCTCGTCAGATGTTTCAAAATGAGCAATCGCTCTTTCTAAATACCAATTTGGAGAGTTTGATCCTGGCTCAGGACGAACGCTGGCGGCGTGCCTAATACATGCAAGTCGAGCGGAGCTTATCCTTCGGGGTAAGCTTAGCGGCGGACGGGTGAGTAACACGTAGGCAACCTACCCTCTAGACTGGGATAACTACCGGAAACGGTAGCTAATACCGGATAATTCCT
>NZ_LVWH01000218.1:0-27054 GCF_001909045.1 Paenibacillus sp. P3E
TTATTTTTAGGAACACAAAAAGACACATCTGCTTCATCAGCAGAAGGGTCAATTGTCTGAAAGTATTCCTCAACGTTCTCATCAAAGGTTAACTGGATCTCTTCAATCTGTTTCGTTACAAAATCCTATTTATTTATAATATTATACAAACAATCTTTAATCCTCAACATATATACCTTGTTCATTAATTTATTATCCATCATCTAATCGATACATTCATTAGTATTGCTAAACTTGAGTAAATTTTGGTGCGATTTTGCAGAAAAAAACGCAGGTTGGCCATTAGAATTGCACCGGAAATTAATTAAGCTCTAACGAGGAACGATAGCCCAATGAAATTACGAAAGCAGCTGATCACGTCGATCGGTTGCTTTTGTTCATCTAACGGGCAGTTTAGACCTTTATGAAGAAAAGAGGTGTTTGTGGTATTATATGTAATTATTGGTTTTGAAATAAATGGATTATTTGAAAATGGGGGAATCAAAATATGGAACGTAAAATTCAACTAATGGAAACCTACGTAAATATCGACTTTGGAAACTCACCCTTTTTAAATTTAGATAAAGGGTTGCAAATTCCATACTCTTCAATCACAGGAATAACAACAGGTAGACCGATACCAAATGCTTTTAAAATATATGGTGCTTTATTAGGAGGAATGAGAAATGGGTTATTTAGATCAAACGGTGGTTATCAACTGCACTTTTTTGAAAATGAGCTTGAAACTCTTCATTTAGATTTGAATAGCTTTAAAGTTGGTAAGTTCAAAATATCAAAGTTGATCATTGGTGTTGAAAATCCTGAAAAAATAAGTAAAAATATTTCCGAACGAGTGAAGTGATAATTTTTGATGAACTGTTTATTGAACGGTAACGTTAGTTAAAACGACAACAGCGGCAGTCTAAGACTTTATTTAGTCTTGTTCTGCCGCTGCTTCTTTTAATTGATCATTCAAAAACTAATGATTCAAAAGCTGGCGATTCCGAGTTTTCACCGAACAGTGGTGCTGTGTATATCAGCTTATTTTGATTTCGCGTACCACTCCGAAAACTGCTTCTGGTACTCCGCGATATACTTATCAATTCCCGCCGCCTTCAGTCTTTCGAGCGCTTTCGGGAAGGCCGTATCATAGTCGCTGAAGCCGCTGCCGATTGGGGCGAGGTATTCAGTGAATACGCCGTTCAGTTTCGTTTCTTCATTCTTGACCGGCGTATTGTCGAAATTGAAGCCGGCGCCTTTGGAGATAATGGCTCCGTCATCCCAGGCTTTGTACTTGGCAATGAAATCATCCGGCACGGTGTTGTCGAAGCGGATGAAGTTTTTATTCATCAGCAGCCAGTCGGGAATCAGTGAATCGGTGCTGATTTTGGTCAGACGGCCGTTATCATCCAGGGTATAATCGGTTCCCTTGATCCCGTAGGCGAACAGGTCGTACAGCTCCTGATTTTTTTGCAGGAGATTGAAGAACATAACGTAGCGTTCAGGGTCCTTGGCGGCAGCAGAGACGAAGAAGGCGGTGCTGTACGTGCCGCGGCTGATTTTTGGGCGGCCGGTGCCGAGGAAATAGTTAACCAGCTTGGCGTCAGGTACTGCCTGGGAGATGGTTGCTGCACCCTCGAACGGACGGGCCGCCGTGCCTGCCCAGAACATCGCTTTGCCGGAATTCCAGTCGGACTGCAGCTGTGGAACATTGGTAGCGGCATATTTCGGGATGATGCCTTTTTCATACCAGCCGCGCATCAGCTTGGCATAAGCTTTGAACTCATCGGATTCAAACCAGTTAATGATCTGATCGTTCTGTGCCGATTCATCGAGCGCAATGAAATCATTCTGCCAGTACAGATTTTTATCGGTGAAGTCATATTGCAGCATTCTGCGGGCATCGGTACTGGCGTAACCGATCAGCTCGGGATGAAGGGCATGCACTTTATCATAGAATTGTTCCAGCTCAGCCAGTGAAGTTACCTGCTTCATGCCGGCTTCTTCCAGTAAATCCTGGCGGACGAGCACGCTGTAGAATTCTGCGGAATTCGGCTTGTTGCCAACCGGGATGGCATATTGCTTGCTGTCGAGCTGAAAAGCGGTAAAGGAGGCTTCATCCACCGTTTTGCTCAGATCAGCCGCAGCCCCGACATAGGGGGTAAGATCGGCATAGAGTCCTTTGGCTACAGATTTCACCATGTAATTGGCATCGGTATAGGTGGCGAAATCCTCACCCGTTGAGAGCATCAGATCGGTTTTGCCTCCGCCGTATTCGGTCCAGGGCAGGAACTGAAATTCCACCTCGGCATTGATTTCTTTTTTGATTACATCATAGAAATCAGTCTTCGCCAGCTCCTTCATCCGGTTCGACTCATCCCCGTAGAGGACAATTTTCAGCTTGGCCGGCGCCAGGGTGGTACCTCCAGTTCCACTGTCCGCCGTAGCTGCAGGGGCTGTACCTCCGCTGCCGCTATTGCCGGAATCACCGGAGTTAGCGCTTTCATTATTACCCTGAGAGCAGGCGCTTAACAGGAACACAGCAGAGAGGAGCAGACTTAACCAACCTTTTTTCTTTTTCATGATGAACCCTCCTGAAATAGAATGTACTTATGAGGCATATATTGCATAGGCTGTGCTCCCTTAACCCATTGTACAACAAGTCGGCAGCGGGGAGCAGGGGCCTGGAGCAATCCATATTGCGGCAGTGTACCGGAAATCAGCCTTTGACTGACCCGACGACAATGCCCTTGACGAAGAAGCGCTGTAGAAAAGGATAAAGAATGGCGATCGGCAGAACGGTCAGACAGGTCATGGCCATCTTGGCCGTCTCGAGCGGTGGAGCGATAATGGCGCCTCCAACCTGTGCGGCGTTGCCAGAAGCGAGGAACTGGATGTTCGCCATCATGTTGTACATTAAATACTGAATCGTGTAGAGATCCTGGTCGGATACCAGCATCAGCGGCAGGTAGAAGTCATTCCAGAACTGCAGCGCATAGAATAAGGAGATGGTGATAAGCCCGACCCGGCCGAGCGGAATCATAATGCTGAAAAAGATCCGCAGGTGGCCAGCCCCGTCGATTTGCGCCGATTCTACAATTTCATGCGGTATGCTGCGGAAATAGTTCGCCATCAGGAACATCAGAAACACGCTCAGTACATAAGGAATGAACAGCCCGAGCAGGGTATCGCCTAAGTGATAATATTTGGTGCTGAGCAGATACCAGGGCAGCGTTCCGCCGCTGAACAGCATCGTGAAATAAGCGAAGAAGGCGAAGAAATTTTTGAGTTTGAAGCCTTTGACCGAAATGACGTAAGCATAGGCGGTAGTTACGAGCACGGCGGTGAGGGTACCCAGCACGGTTACAACCACCGACATGGAATACGCCCTCAGAATCTGCTCTGCTTTGGAGCCAAACAGGAATTCGTAGGTTTCAAAGGTGAAGCCTCTGGGCCAGAACGAGTATCCCTCAGCGGCGATCCGCGATTCGGTGGAGAGTGAACCGGATACCGCCAGCACAAACGGCACGAGACAAATGGCTGAAAAAACGGCTATACAGGCATAAAAGAGGATGAGCAGTCCTTTGCTTTCGGTAGTTTGCATACGTTTGGTCTCCTAAAATAGTTTGCTGTCTTTGTCATACCAGCCCGCCAGCTTGTTCGCCAGCAGCACCAGAATGAAGCCAAAGACGGATTGGTATAGCGTAATGGCTGAAGCAAAGCCGAACTCGCCGGACCGGATGGCGGTGCGGTAGACATACACATCGATGATGTCAGTAGTCGGCAGAAGCAGCGGATTGAGGAAGGTTACACCCATAATCATGCTGAGATCGCCTTTGAGCATTCCGCCAATACCGAGCAGAGTCATCAGAATGATGGATGGAATCAGCATTGGTATGGTGATTTTGGTAATAATTTGCCACCTGGAAGCCCCGTCGATCCGTGCGGCCTCATAGTAGGAGGTATCGATTCCCTGCAGTACAGCGTAGTAAATAATCGCGCCATAGCCTGCACTTTTCCAGATATTCGCCAGCACCAGAATGATTACGAACAGCCAGGGGCTGGAATACCAGTCCATTTGGGCCAGGCCAAGTGACTGAAACAGCTGGTTCAGAATCCCTTTGTCGTAGTCAAGCAGGGAGAAGAGAATCGCCCCGATAATAATCCAAGAGATAAAATACGGGAAGAACATCACGCTCTGCGTTACTTTAATGAACCACTTGCTGCGCAGCTCATTCAGAATCACGGCGATAGCTACTGAAAAGAATGTGCCGGTCAGCATATAAAGCGCATTCAACATTACGGTGTTGCGTGTAGCTCTCAGGGCATCCTCCATACTGGAGAAGAAGAACTCGAAGTTGGAGAAGCCCGCCCAGGGGCTGCCGAAGATTCCGTCGTTATAGTTGTAATTTTTGAAGACGAGAATCAGTCCGCTCATCGGCAGGTACGCAAAAAGAATTAAGATGATGATACCTGGAAGCGCGAGCAGGTACAGGGAGCTGTCCTTTCTCAGGGATTTGCGGAGGCTTCCGGTTCTGGCGGCCTTAAGCTTCAGGCTCAGGCTTTGCCGTCCCGGCTTCTCCGGTGCAGCCTCTTGAATCATTGACCATTCACTCCTTTATGACTAGCGTTATCACATCTCCCCGTATTTCAGGGGCATGCTTTACAAGGCAAATCATAAATCCGCCGAAAATGTAAACGCTATCATAATAAACGGGAAAAGGTTAAAAAAACGGAATCAGCGGCCTTAAAAAAACGAAAAAGGTATCACATTTCTGCTTTTTGAGTGCATCATGGGCTTTTTTGGCCCCAAAAAAGGATGTCCGGGCCATTTAAACGGCCGCTGGACATCCCTGGATTTTTACTTGGACTGCTTAAGCAAGCGGATTGGTGAGGCTAATCCTGATGCTGCAGAATATGATTCATTCTCCATTTGGAGGGCGTTACCCCGTATCGCTTCTTGAATTGGGTTGTAAAATAGGTGCTGCTGTTGTACCCGACCTTTCCGGCAATTTCCTGAATATCCATCCCGAGCTCCGTTACCAGCAGCAGCTGTGCCTGCTCCAGGCGCAGGAGATTGACGAAATCGGGAAAGCTGCTGTCCACTTCATCGGCGATCAGCCTGCTGAGATAGGCGGGACTAAGCGACATTTTCTCGGCAAGGGCGTTCAGCGACAGCCTGGGATCATCATAATGATCCCGGATATAACAGATCGCTTCGGCTGCAATACTCCGGGTCTGTACAGCGCTCATGGCGGAGATCCGCGCGAGGGCGGCGTAACAGCCGGCTTCCATCCAGCTGCGCAGCTCTTCATAGCTGCGGATCTGCCAGATCCGCTGGTAATCATCCAGAAAGCCGGAGTGCTGCGCTTCGCTGTTAAGCTCGGCGGTGCGGCTCAGCTCAAAAGCAAGCCTCGACAAGGCGATGGTGGCAGGCTCTGCCCGGTAACTGGTCACAACCGCCAGCAGCCGTTCTACCGCCTGCGGAATGTGTACCCCCTGCTCCGGCAGCCTGACTGCCTGCAGTACAGGTTCAAGTGTACTCTCAGGTACCGGACTGCTGTTCAGGTGGATGGTATCATCCGAAAAGATAATATTCTGCTTATTGTGAAATTTAATATATTGCAGGCATTCGGCAGCTTCATTATATTTGGGTTTTAGGTTGCTTAGATCAACAGACAATCCGCTAATGCCAAAGGCGCAGCGGATACCCGACGGGGGGAACAGGGCAGCGGTCTCCTCCCATTTACTGCGGTATAAGGTATAATCCCCGAAGCTTCCGCTATTCAGCTCACTGAGAATGAGAACAGCAGACCCTTCATGCGGCAGGAAGGATTGCACCTCAGCCAGCGCGGAAAATTCTGTGCGGATCTGCTGAATCACTTCATTGCATATATTCCAGGCATCCCCGGATGGTCCTTCGGCTAGTACCTCCAGCACGCATACGCAATAGGCTCCTCCAGACGAGCCTAAGCTCATATTGGGATTATCGCGGTTATCCGGAGCTCCGCGGGGCGAGAGCAGCCAGCGCATCAAGGCACTGTCATGATTCTCCTTCTTCAACTGGTCCAGCTTGACCCCGATCATCGCTAATTCCTGACTGGCTGCATCGAAATCCCCACCTGTCTTCAGTGCCTCTTCATTGCCGGACAGATGGATGATATTGCCGAACAGCCGGCCGATAGGCTTGTAGATTTGCCGGGAGATCAGGCCTGAGATGACGGATGCGGCCAGAATAAGGGCAAGACATAGGCCAATCATCAGATTACGGGCGCTGGAGATATCCCGGATGCTGTCCTTATAGGAAGTCTCCGAGACAAACCACAGCTTATCCCCCGGTGAGTACACGAAGGTAATCAGTTGGGGTTCGCCGGCACCTTTATAGACGAAAGAACCTCTTTCAGCGGAGGAGGCAACGATCTTCTCCAGCATGCCGGAATCCAGGGGATTTCCGGAAAGTGCGCTGTGCATAAGAACTGTAGCGTTCGCATCAAGCACGGCATAACGTGTCGCTTCACCGTATGTCTGTGTGAACAGATTATTCTGCAGCTTGGACAAATTGACCGTTAACGCCACTGCCCCGTAATACGCACTGTCCGCGAAGGCCCGGTCATTATAGAAAACGGTCAGCAGTGTCACGGGAGCGCCATTGTTCAAGGTAGCTTTCCACAGGAAAGGGGATTCAATAATGCGGCTGTTCCGCATCAGCTGTGATAACTCCAGCTTGGACGACGGGCTCAGCGGCATATTTTCGAACATGGCGACGGGCTCTTTTACACCAAAGATGTATGCGTTCTCAAGATACTGGTTGACTACCAGTGCGCCGCGGATCTGGCTTAGGGCACTGTAGAGCTGGTCGCTCCAGTCTGTATCCCCGCTCATCATCAGCGCATTGATATTCGGATTGGCATAGAAGTCCATCGTATAGTTCTGGACGATCTCTTTATAGTTTATAAATACGGTTTCGGTATTCAGCAGCACATTCTGGTTCGCTTTATTGACACTTGCTATCGAAATATTCCGGTACCAGTAAAAGATTACAACTGCCAGCACAAGGATGCAGCAGACAGATATCGTGGTCAGACTGATGAAAAACCGGGTGTATAATTTCTTTTTTTTCCCCATGCTGATCGCCCCTTTGTGTAAATCCTACTACACTCATTCTAGAGGGACAAGTTATTCCCTGACAAGGTAGGATAAGATGGGAAAAATAATAAATAGAGCATAGAAGTATAAAATTGGAGAAACAGAGCATAGAAAATGCAAGAAAGTTAAACTTATACGAACTATAATTGGTTGTGCTTACATTTTAAATGCTTTGAGGAGGCTTCCTATATTGAGAACATTCCGCAACCCGATACTGCCGGGTTTCTACCCTGATCCTTCGGCCATCCGCGTAGGTGAGGATTACTACCTTGTGACTTCCAGCTTTGAGTTCTTCCCCGGTGTTCCGGTCTTTCACAGCAAGGATCTGGTGAACTGGCGGCAGCTTGGGCATGTGCTGGACCGTCCGTCTCAGCTGAATCTGGATCATACGATTCCGTCTATGGGCATCTGGGCGCCGACCATCCGCTATCATGAAGGCATCTTTTATATGATTACTACCTATATCGATAATGACAAAAATCAGCACAATTTCTATGTTACGGCAACCGACCCCGCCGGGGATTGGTCCGACCCCGTATGGCTGGAGGATGCGCCGGGTATCGACTCCTCATTATTCTTTGATACCGATGGCAAAGTGTATTATACCGGTAACCGGGTTCCGCCGGAGGGCCAGGATTATCCGAAGCATATGGATATTTGGCTGCAGGAAATCGACCTTGCAGCGGGTAAGCTGACCGGACCCAAGATCAGCATTTGGCAGGGGGCACTCAAGGTAGCTCATGCACAGGAAGGTCCGCATGTCTACAAAATCGGCGGCTGGTATTACGTCCTGATTGCCGAAGGCGGAACTGGCCATACCCATGCGATTACTATCGCCAGAAGCAGGAATGTGACCGGCCCTTATGAAGGCCATAAGGCCAATCCGATTCTGACCCACAGGCATCTCGGCAGACAATATCCTATTGTCAATGTCGGCCATGGGGAACTCGTAGAGACCCAGCACGGGGACTGGTGGATGTTCTGCCTGGCTTCACGGACAAACGGCGGTTATTACCGCAATCTGGGACGGGAAACCTTCCTTACGCCGGTTGCATGGGAGAATGAATGGCCTGTAGTGAATCCGGGCAAAGGGGTCCTGGAATTTGAAGCGGCGGCTCCGGATTTGCCGGAGACGAAATGGCCGGAGCTGCCGGTGCGTGATGATTTTGAAGATCGTGTGCTTGCACCGGTATGGAACTTCCTGCGGACACCGCGCGGCGGATTCTGGAGTCTTACGGAACAACCGGGGGTACTGCGGCTGCAATTGAAGCCGCAGCGGCTCTCCGAGATCAGCAACCCGTCCTTTGTCGGAAGACGCCAGCAGCATCTGAGTTTCAGAGCGGCTGCGGACATGACATTTAGACCGGGTACAGAGAATGAAACCGCAGGCTTTGTCCTGCTGCAGAATGCGGATTATCATTTCAGGTTTGAATTGGGACTGGATGCCGGGGAGCAGGTGCTGCGCCTGATCGAACGCCGGGGCGGCAGTGAACAGCTGCTTGCTGCAGAGCCGTATCCGCAGGATAAGGTGCAGTTTAAGGTAGAGGCCAAAGGGCAGGAATACAGCTTCTTTTACAGATCGTCGGAAGCTGACAAGTGGATTGCTCTGCACGAAGGGGCTGACGGAAGAGTACTCAGCACCGATCTGGCCGGAGGGTTTACAGGGGCTTACATGGGGATGTATGCAAGCTCACAGGGGACGGAGAGCGGTAATTACGCCGATTTTGACTGGTTCAGCTATGAAGGACTTGAGTAAAGAGGAGGGACAGGACGATGAACGGCAAGCAGAGTTCTAATTCTTATCCGCTGCCTGAGCTTCCGCAGATTCCTGATCGGACGTTTAACATAACCAATTATGGGGCGCAGGGCGACGGAATTTCACTGTGCACCTCTGCTATTCAGGCTGCGCTGGACGACTGTGCTGCCGCCGGAGGAGGAAAGGTAGTTATTCCGTCCGGAATCTGGCGTACAGGTCCGCTTACTCTGCATAGCCGGATTAATCTGTCTGCGGAGCAGGGGGCACTTGTATTGTTTGCTGCTGACCCGGAGCTGTACCCGCTCCTTCCTTCGCATTATGAGGGAACGTCCGGCTGGCGCTGCCAGGCGCCTCTGGACGGAGAGGCATTAAGTGATGTTGCGATTACGGGAGAAGGAATCTTCGACGGCAGCGGTGATGGCTGGCGGCCGGTAAAACGGTTCAAAATGACGGAGCAGCAGTGGAAGAAGCTAACTAGCTCCGGTGGTGTGCTTGATGTGGAGAATGAAATCTGGTGGCCTTGCCGTGAAGCGATGGAAGGGGAGGCCTACGTCCGGAAACGGCTGGAGAACGGAGAAACCGGGATGGAGGCTTATTTGCCGGTTCGGCCATATCTCCGTCCAGCCTTGCTCAGCTTGCGGAAATGCTGCAGAATACTGCTTGAGGGACCGACGTTCCAGAATTCCCCTGCCTGGTGCCTTCACCCCATGGGCTGTGAGCAGGTTACCGTGCGGAGTATCCAGGTGCGCAATCCGTGGTATTCGCAGAACGGGGACGGTCTTGATCTGGAATCCTGCACACATGCACTTGTCGAGCACTGCAGCTTCGATGTAGGGGATGATGCGATCTGCCTGAAGTCGGGCAAAGACGAAGAAGGCCGCAGGATGGGCATGCCCTGCCGGTATATTACGATCCGGCATTGCACCGTGTATCACGGGCATGGCGGGGTGGTCATCGGCAGCGAGATGTCCGGCGGAGTACATGCGGTCAGAGTTAATGACTGCCTGTTCATCGGCACGGATATCGGCCTGCGGTTCAAAAGCGCCAGAGGCAGAGGCGGTATAGTTGAGGATATTGTTATGGAGAATATCACAATGAGCGGCATTCTCCACGAGGCGGTGTCATTTCATATGTTCTATGCAGGAGTTGAGGGCTCGGAAGGGTATGACGGACAGCTGTTCCCGGTAACCGAGGCCACCCCGGAGTTCCGGGATATTTCCTTACGGAACATCATCTGCCATGGAGCGGCCACCGCACTGCTCGTAAACGGGCTGCCGGAAATGCCGCTGGCCGGTCTTGCTGTCGAGAACTTTCATGCGGTAAGTGAGCGCGGGATCATTCTGCGCCATGCCGAAGGAGTGCTGCTGGACCGCATCAGCCTGCAAACCCCGGCAGTGCCGGCACTGCAGATGCATAATAGCAGCGGTGTCACGTTAACGAACTCGGGAGACTTGGTCCTTACAGAGAGTTAACGAATGCCTGCGGGCCTGAACCGGAATTCACACTATGCCCTGGATGAAGGGCGCGACCTTGCTTCCTTCCGGTATTGGAGCGGGGTCAGACCCGTTGATTTTTTAAATGTCTTATTGAAGTGGGAGAGATGCTCGAACCCGACGGCAGAGGCGATTTCCTGAATTTTGCCGCCTGACCCGGCGAGCAGCCGCTCGGCTTCCCTGACCCTGATGTGGACGATGTATTCACGGAAATGGAAGCCCGTCAACCGGTGGAATACCCGGCTTAAATAAGAGGGGCTGATGAAAAAATGTCCGGCTGTCTCTTCAAGGGTCAGTGACTCCCGGTAATGATCTCGGATATAGGTTGCGACTTCCGTGACCAGCTGATGCAGCGGATGCTTCGTTCCTCCAGCCTGTGAGGTGGTCTCTGAACGCTGCAGCAGGATCATCAGCTCGGTCAATAAGGTGATTACGCAGGTCTCATAATACGGGCGCTGCAGGCGGCATTCCTCCAGCATCCGGGTCAGCAGGCTCTCCGCCTCGTCCTGTTCGCGCAGTGTCAGCCTGAACAAGCGGTAGCCCCGGCTGTGAAACCACTGAGCTCTATTCCGCAGCGCCGGCGGCAGCAGGCTAGGATCATAATTGATCAGAATCCGCTCGAACTCGGCTATCTCGGAGCTGGCGGTGGCATGAAGCTCGCTGCCGGGAATCAGGATCAGCTCGCCTTTATGTACAGTAACCACCCGGTCGTCCACAAAATATACGCGCTCCCCCTCTAGCAGGTAGTAGAGCTCGGTCCATTCGTGGCTGTGGGGACGCGGCATGGAGGTAATGCCCTTACGCTTCATATGCTGGATGCTGTACCGGCCGTCTTCAATATGATATTTGGGATTTGGACTGCTTACGCTGGTCATGAATCTCCTCTTCTCTCCTAACCGTTACGGTTATTATAGAATAAATACAGGTTGATATGAAAGGAGCCGCACATGCTAATTACAGTCTCCCAAAAAAGCACAGAAGGATTTGCCAGTCTGCAGGCGGCGCTGGATTCTATCCCGCCGGAGCATACCTCAGAGGTAACGATCCGCATCAAGCCCGGAATTTACGAGGAGAAAATCACGGTAGGGCCAGAGGCGCCTCCGATCCTGCTGCTTGGCGAGGACCCGCAGTCGACCGTTCTCACCTGGTCAGATAATGCCCATACGCTTGGAGCTGACGGTGAGCCGCTGGGCACATTCCGATCAGGAACGCTGAACGTGTTTGCCGAACATTTCACGGCGGAGAATCTGACGATCCGCAATGCCTCCGGTCCGGGCACCGGGCAGGCGGTGGCGGCCTTCATCGATGCCGGACAGGCGGTCTTCCGCCGCGTACGTCTGCTTGGAGATCAGGACACGCTGTATACCGGACAAGGCAAGCAGTACTACGATAACTGCTATATCGAAGGCGATGTGGACTATATTTTTGGAGCCGCTACAACTTTATTCGACCGCTGCCACCTGCACAACAAGCGTTCCAGAGGCTACATCACAGCCGCTTCCACCCCTGAAGGGGCAGCTTTCGGCTATGTGTTCCTGGATTGCCGGATTACCGGAGGGGAGGGCGTAAGCGAGGTGTACCTTGGTCGCCCTTGGCGTCCCCACGCGCATGTTGCCTTCATCCGCACCAATATGGACGGTTCAGTCATCGGCGAAGGCTGGCATAATTGGGGGCAGCCTGAACGGGAGGCAACCAGCCGCTATGAAGAATTCGGGAGCAGCGGACCCGGAGCCCATCCGGAAGCCAGGGTAGCATGGTCCCGGCAGCTAAACCCGCAGGAAGCTTCGGAATACAGGGTACTCACTGTATTGGACGGCTGGCATCCGGAGGGGTATTAAGCGTCCGCTTACAGCGCGAACTGCATTTAGGAGGCGAACCATGGATGGATGTACTACAGCAATACATGAATAAGTTGACGGGTTCAGCACCACGCAGTGCTGCGTTCCGTGCTGACATTCCTTACGGGGAATGGCGTTCTATGCTCGCTGCCGGCTTCACCGGGCGGCTGGGCGGGTTCCCGGAGACTCCGGCTGAGCTTCAGCCGGTATTGCTGGAGCGGGTCGCCTGCTCCGGATATACCCGGGAGCGTATAGAGATCACTACCTATGACGGATTGAGGATGCCTCTATACCTCCTCATCCCGGAACAGGCGGTTCCTTCCCCGGTGCCTGCCGTGATTGCCGTTCACGGACACGGCTACGGCAGCCGGGAGATTACCGGCCTGAATCCGGACGGGTCAGACCGTGAGGGAGAAGCGGGACTGCATAAGGATTTTGCTGTCTCTCTAGTGAAGCAAGGGTATGTGGTCGCTGCCCCGGAAGTGCTGGGATTCGGTGACAGACGCCTGGCAGAAGACCTTGCCAGCGGTGAGCCGGGACGGAATTCCTGCTTCCGTCTGTCCTCGGCGCTCTTAATGACCGGGCAGACCATGGCTGGCTACCGCATCTATGAAACGATGCGGATACTGGATTATTTGCAGACCCGGGATGAAGTTATAGGTGAACGGATAGGGATCATGGGCATTTCCGGCGGCGGATTGGTGGCCGGCTTCACAGCAGCACTTGACGAGCGGATACGTTGCGCCGTGGTGAGCGGATATGCGAATACTTTTGCAGACAGTATTCTGACGCGGAACCATTGCCTGGATAATTATATCCCCGGGATTCTGCTCGAAGCAGAGATGCCTGATCTGCTGGGTCTGATTGCACCGCGCGGACTGTTCCTGGAGTCGGGGGATGCAGACCCTCTATTCGGCCCGGAAGGGACGAGGAAGGCTTTAGCCAGACTGCAGCTTATTTACAGTGCCGCCGGACAGAACGGGCAGGTTGAGGCGGATTTTTTCACAGGCGGTCATGAAATTCATGGAGAACCGGCGTTTGCCTGGCTGCGCAGGCAGCTTGCCGGTAATTAAGGCCAAACTTAGCTTGCAAGGCAAGCGACTGGAGGAATTGGGATGTCTATATCAGAAGCAAGCACAACAAGCTGGGCCCGCAAAATTGCGGATACGATTCTCAGCCAGTGCAACGAACAGGGTGAGCATGCCTATGTGCTGGAACGCTGGGCTTATGTCCCGGGCATGCTGCTGATGGCGGTGGCACGTGCCGGTGTCCAGCTTGGTGAGCGTAAATATGTGGGCTATATGCAGAGGCATATGGATAGCTTCATCGGCGAGGACGGATCAATCCGTACGTACCGGCTGGAGGAGTATAATCTTGACCAGATCAACCAGGGCAAAAATCTGTTCCTGCTGTATCAGCAAACCGGAGAGCAGCGTTATGCCGAAGCCGCTCATATGCTGGCTGCCCAGCTAATCGGACACCCCCGCACCTCTGAGGGCGGATTCTGGCATAAGAAGGTATATCCGTTCCAGATGTGGCTGGATGGGCTGTATATGGCATCGCCGTTTCTTGCGGAGTATGGCGCAGTCTTTCAGCGTCCTGAACTGATCGACGAGGCCGCTCATCAGCTTCTGCTGATTGAACGCAGAACCCGCGATACGCGGACCGGGCTGCTCTATCACGGCTGGGATGAATCGAAGGAGCAGGAATGGGCCAATCCGGTTACAGGCCTGTCCTCCCATTTCTGGAGCCGGGCGATGGGCTGGTATGCGATGGCGGTGGTGGATTGCCTGGAACATTTCCCGGTTACTCATCCTAAGCGGGGAACAATCATCGGAATATTCCAGCGGATGTGCGGAGCACTTGTGGAGGTACAGGACAAAGAGACCGGACTCTGGTATCAGGTGCTGGATCAGGCGGACCGCAAGGGGAATTACCTGGAAGCCTCCGGCTCATGTATGTTCGTCTATGCAATGGCCAAGGGGCTAAGACTAGGCTATCTCGAACCTTCATTTCATGAAGCCATGCGGAGCGGCTATGAGGGGATTCTGACGCATCTGGCCGGTGAAGATGATCAAGGCGTTCACCTGCATCGAATCTGCCATGGTGCCGGGCTGAGCAAAGACCGCAACGGCTCCTATGACTATTACATTTCTGAAGCCGTATTGTCCGATATACCGATGGGCGTTGCTCCTTGGCTGCTGGCTTCACTTGAAGTAGAGAAATTATGACGTCGCACCCGGCCGTATGTACTGCTCCATTTGCTGCTTATGGTGTTTGTCATGGGGAATAAAGTCTTCCAGATAACCCCGGATGCTGAATTTCTGGCCGTCCCCGTCAATATACTCCTTCACCAATTCTTCATCGCTTAAAGCTGTGGCGGCATCCAGGATTTTGGTCCGGTAGAGCACGAATTGTCCGATAGCCGCCTGCTTCGTCAGTGACTTGGCATATTCAATAGCGCGGGCGTTGAACTCATCAAAGTTTTGCTGCCGGAGGGTCAGCGGCTGACCCTTCATTATTTTAGCGAAAGCTTCTTCATAAAAGTACTTGTCCCACTGCGTAAGGTGGCAGAGCATTTCTTTTAATGTCCATTTACCTGCCGCGACCGGAGTTTCCCAATGCATCTCTTCGAGGGTATTCAGCGATTGGATGTAAGGGATCAAAGACCGGAATTCAAACACCAGTTGCTCGTTCGTAGCCGTTGCCATAAAAAAGACCTCCAGTTCAAATATATATTCAGCTTCTTCTATATCTTCACTATATCTTATGAACTTGACCACAGTCCGTCAGGTTAGAATGATTGCTGCGTGAAGATCTCAAGTATAGCAAAACAGGAACAGCCCACCTGGCAGGCAGTTGTTATAATGAAATCACCGATCGGGGAAAGGCTGGGTGGCTGCTTGAATTACAGCAAGGATATGGAGAGATGCATTGAATATATTGAACAAAATATAAAAGAAAATTTGACTGCCGAGGAAATTGCCGCGGAGACGGGATATTCGCTGTATCATTTCAGCCGGGTATTCAGCCTGTGTAAGGGGATGTCCGTGATGGAGTATGTGCGCAGCCGCAAGCTGTCTTTGGCAGCGGTGGAGCTGTTCAGCGGCAAGCGGATCATTGATATCGCGCTGGAGTATGGCTTTGAGACGCAGAGCGGGTTCACAAAGGCGTTCCGCAAGGCTTTTGGCTACAGTCCCTCGCAATATGCGGCGCGGATGAATGGTTATCTTCAGGACGGTCCTATTTTTGAAATCGGAGGTTATCTAATGAATCCAGTGATTGTACAGAAACCGGCTTTTCAGGTCGCAGGCTACGGTATAGCAACAAATGTGGCGGAAGGCAATTATACGAAGGATATGGCTTCCTTCTGGAGCCACTATGAAGGTGAAAATCTGGAGTCTAAAATGTACGAAATCCTCGCTCCACCTAAACATGGAGAAGTTGGGTTATGTGCTCCGGCATTGGACAGCGGCAATGCTTCGTATCTGCTTGGTGTGATTGTGGACGATTTCACCAAGGTCACACCGGATATGCTGACAGCTGAAGTGCCGGAGGCCCAATATGCCGTATTCACTACACCACCTGTGGATACTTCGGAGGGGAAGGATCAAGAGGCGTTCGTGCAGGTGATTAAGAGCACCTGGAAGTATATTTTTGAGGAATAGTTTCCGGGGGGCGGGTACGATTATGATGACGGTAAGCTGGATTTTGAGTTCTACGATGAGCGCTGTCATTCCCGGGTGGATACAGTGATGGAGATTTATGTTCCAGTGAGGGTGCGAGCGGGAAAATAGTCATGTGTGCCAAAGGCTGTTCGGTGAATAGCCGCAACTGCGGGAATGTTTGGACTTCCGGCCGCTGTTAAGGTTGGATTTCTTGATTTGAGCCGCTGTGCAGCGGTGGAAATCCAACCTTAAAGGCGGACGCTGGCGCTCCTCCAGTTCCAAAATTCCCTCCGTTACTCTCACCTTCACAACCTTTACCTATTATTCCTATTTGCACGGTCGCTGTGGGTAGCGACCGTGCAAAAGGCCCGCTCGCACAAAAATATGTGCTGGCGGGCCTTTTGCAACATGCCGGTCCGCGGACCTTTAGAAATAAGGACAATCAGTCAAAGCCCGCTGAGTGTTTCAAATGCTGTAAATAACGGGCACGGATCAGCAGAAAGTACAGGATTTGCGCGGCAAGGAAAACGATGTAGACCGTAATGGCCGATTGAGTCACCGGGGAATGGAATAGATTATGCAGCGCGTAGAGCGCAACTGAGCTGTGGATGAGCGAGACCGCGAGCGGTACGAAAAACAACAGCGCCAGTTGTAGAGTTGTCACCTTCTCAAGCTCCTTGTCGGTCAACCCGATCTTCGTTATGGAACGGTACTTCTGCTTGTCATCATTCAGGTCGGTAAACAGCCGGAAATATAGAAAGCTTCCCGATGCAACAAAAAATACTGAACTGATGAACAACCCGACGAAAAGCATCAGATTATAGGTCCGCTTCATCTGCTCCTCCAAATAGGCAGAAGATGCGAACCAATAACCGGAGGTTGGTGCATGTCCGAGCTGCCCGGCAATGGCCTTCCCGGTTTCCGCCGTTGAATCGGCGCTGTCCGTATCATAAGCGGTGAGAAGCTGTTCTTTTTTCGGAGTGCCCAAGGAGCCAAACATCCGATCCGAAACGATCAACAGCGGTTCATCGATCATGGGAGGCGTGACCGCCTTTCCGACGGTTTGTTTCATGTTGAATGTGATGGATGTTCCCTTTATGGACCACTCGTGTTCCGGAAACGGCCGATTTGTCAGGGTCCAAAGGGTCGCAGCTTCATTTCCCTGCAGTGACAGTTCCGGGTAATCCAAGGCTTTGGCTAGCTTGGTATATTCGGACAGGCGGATGAAGTTCAGAGATTGTCCATTTATCGAATCGAAGCTCGCTACATGAACAGACCATTTATCATAACGAATTCCCCGTTCTTTGAGCACTTGTTCAATTATTTTCGTGTGAGAGGCTGCCTGCCCGGCATCGCCGGTAGTTTGGATGTAAGTATAGGCGAACGGGTAAGCAGCCGAGACTTGTTTGTGGATGGTATCCAGAAATCCCATCAAGCCGCCCATAGCGCAAATGGCGACTGTCGAAACGATCGTCACCAGAAAGAACATGCGGGCGTTGTCCTTCATGCGGTAAGCCATGTCAGATAAAACGAGCACATTTGTTTTGCGCAAAAAGACAGCGCGGTTGCTTCTTAAAGCGCGAATCACAAATACGCTTAATTGTGTGTACAAAAAGTAAGTGCCGATGATGACTATGACCGTGACCGGCAAAAGAGCGAAAACGACCGTGGCACCTATAACCTGGAACGATATGATATATCCCCCAAGAAGAAGGCAGAACGCTGTAATGGAAAGAAAAACGGATGATTTAGGCTCAGGCTTCGGTTTGGCGCTGCTTTTCAGCAGATCGATCGGCTTGCTGGCCCGTACGAATACAGCTGTGAACGCGGAAATGACGAGAAACAACAGCACGAATGCGGACAGAGTAAGCAGAATGGCTGTGCCAGGCATGTAGTATGGCAGCGGGCTCATGTGCATCACATCGGCTCCGATCATCATGAATAGCTTGGCGAACAGCATGCCGGCGGTAAGACCTGCCACAATGGAAGCGAAACCGATCACCATATTTTCGATAAAGACGATCTGTCGCAGCTGATTGTAGGTCATACCGTGCATGATGAGCACACCGAATTCCCGTTTGCGGGATTTCAGGAAGGCACTGCCGGAATAGAGTACGAAGAAGATGGAGAACACATATACGATATATTCCGCAACAGTCATTGCCTGAGCCGCCGATCCGTTGAATCCGGAATTTTTAATGGCAGGGTGAAAAATAAAAACAGCATACATGAAAAAGATCATCACCGAAAACGTGCTGCTCAGAAAAAAAGCGGCATATGTTCGTTTGTTCCGGCTAACATTACGGAAGGCAAATTGTCGCAATGTCATTTATTGACCCTCCGGGCTTGTTACCGGAATGGTAATCATGGACGGGATACACCGGGAACTCCTCTTAATGAACACGAAGCGGTGAAAGCTCATGTGCATTCCCTCCCATTAGCGAAAGCATATCGATAATCTGCTGGAAGAAGGCCTGGCGGTTGTCCCCCCTGTAAAATTCATTATAGAGCCGGCCGTCCTTGATAAATACGACCCGGTGGCAGTAGCTGGCCGCGAGAGCATCATGGGTGACCAGCAGCATGGTCGTATGATCGGTATGGTTGATGGTCTCCATCATTTCCATGACATCCCGTGAGGATTTGGAATCGAGATTTCCGGTCGGCTCATCGGCCAGCAGCAGCGAAGGGGAATGAATGATGGCCCTTGCAATGGCGGCCCTCTGCCGTTGCCCTCCCGACACTTCATAGGTTCGTTTATTCAGAATTTCGGTGATGCCCAGTTTTTCGGCCACCGGATGAAGCTTGGCGTCCATCTCTTTCACACTTTTCCCGTCCAGCGTAAGAGGGAGAATGATATTTTCCCCGATGGTCAGCGTATCCAGCAGATTGAAATCCTGAAAGACAAAGCCCAGCTTCCGTCTGCGGAACAGGGCCAGATCGTGTTTGGATAACAAATGAGGGTTGTCCCCATTAATCAACACTTCCCCGGAGGTAGGCGTGTCGATTGTGGATACTACGTTTAGCAGCGTTGTTTTGCCACTGCCGGAAGGACCCATAATGCCGACAAATTCGCCTTTCCCAACAACCAGGTTCATATCACTCATCGCTTTATACCCCATGCTGCCATCATATACTTTTGCCAGATTGCGCACGATTAACATATCCATATCAAGCATTCTTCCTTTCATGGGGCCGGAATTTCGACTATCCAAGGCTCTCCCGCATAATCATAACCGCTCCACAATCGCTATCCCATCGATTATCCTTAAACCAATCTTACAATGCTGTAATAAAAAACAAAGCATGTTCATGGAGCTTGAACATGCGTGATTCCCATCCATATACGTACTGCGGTTCCTTGGCCCTGCTCGGATTCAATCTCGACTTGATGATCAAGCCGTGAGGCGATTTCCCGAACCAGGTAGAGACCCATGCCGGTGGATTCGCCGAACCGTCTTCCGTTTTCCCCTGTAAAATAGGCGTCGAACACCCGCTTGATATCCTGTTTCGGGATTCCCGCGCCGTTGTCCCGAATCTCAAGAGCGGCTAGCTGTCCGCGTACATCCGAGCGAATCAGGACACGGCTGCTTGCGCCTGCTGAATACCGTACCGCATTGGTGATTAATTGGCTAAGTGCGAACGCAAGCCACTTGTCATCAGACATGACCATCAGCCGGTCATCCACCTGGATTTCCGGGAAGACCTTATTGCGGATAAATAAATTTTTGTGTTCAGCCACCACTTTCCTGACCAGCTGATGAAGCTGCACCGGCTCCGCCACGAAATCCTGCTCGAATGCATCCAAGCGTGAAGTATACAGCACCGTGTCAAGCCCCTTCTTCAGCTTGTCTATTTCCTCTCGAAGGCTGTCAAAAAAGGGGTCGGTTTCATTCTGAACCGCAAGATGCATAACGGAGAGCGGGGTTTTCATCTGGTGCACCCACTGATTGATGAAGGTGATGTGATCGTTTAGCTTTTTCCGGTATTGTTGGATATCGTTCTGATACAGACGATAGTTCCCCTGGAGCAGAAGCCGAAGAGCACCCGCGAGCGGTGCGTTCCCGGCAAATTCGGCCGATTCGTCCATGGACAAAAGCGGACGGGTCAGCCTCCGGTAAAACCGGTAATGACGGATATAACGGTATATCAGGTAAAACGCGAATAAGGCCGTATTTACGATGCAGATGTACACAAGATCGAAGGTATTCCGGAAACCGGATAAGCTGCACATATATACAGTCAGCAGAAGCTGTCCGGTATACATAAAGATTAACGGAGCCTGCTCTCTCCAAAACAGCCTCATGGCTCCTCCCTCCAGAAAGGCCGCAGTTTATATCCGGCCCCCCGCACGGTTTCCAGCGCTTCTTCAACGCCGAGCTCGGATAATTTTTTGCGGATACGCGTGATATTGACATTAAGCGTGTTGTCATCAACTACCTGTTGACTGTTCCACAGCTTGTCCAGAAGATAGTCGCGGCTGACCACCTTGGAGCTGTTTTCCATCAGTGTTTCGATCAGCAAGGATTCTTTATGACTGAGATCTACGGTTTTGCCGGATAAGGTCAGCTCAAGCCTTTCGGGATACAACACGAGTCCTGTGCATTCTACGGTCCGTTCCCTCTTGCTCAGGGCGTATGAGCCGTAAGCGCGGCGAAGCTGGCTCTTGATCTTGGCCATGACCACTTCATAATCGAAGGGCTTGGCGATATAATCGTCAGCCCCGTTCTCCAGCGCCATGACCAGCTCCATCTTGCCGTCGCGGGCGGAGATGAACAGAATCGGGCAGGTGGAGACCGTCCGGATTTGTCTGCACCAGTAATAGCCGTCGTAACGGGGCAGATTGACATCTAGCAGCACCAGATCCGGACGAATGTCCTGGAACACCTCCATAACCCGGTCGAACTCCTGGACCGCTTCAGCCCGATACCCGTATTTCTCCACATAGGATTGAAGCAGCTGCGCCAGCTTAAGATCGTCTTCTACAATCAGGATACTAAACATAGATTTGGCTCCTTTTCTGATTTGAAAAAACACCAGCATGCCGTCTCCGAGGAGCGATTGGAACTTACTGTGTTTCTATGGCTTGAATAGGCTGGATTAGGTTCAGCTGTAAACTATTATAACCTCAAGCGGCACTCTTTCAAGCGGATGAGAAACCGTTATACGGGTCCTCCACTCCCGCAAGCGAATTTCATACTTGTAAGATTAATGTAAGGTAAATCGATAGCTCAGTCCGGTCTGTGAGGATAAGATTGGAACAAACAAAAATAGAAAGTTTTAAAAAGGAGAATCGGGATGAGACTGTTTGAACTGTTGCTTTTTTTATCAAACATCGGCTTGTTTGCATGTACAGTCCTATTCAAAAAAGGACGGCGTAAAACTCCAGTATTCGTTGCAAGCGTGATCGCTACACTTTTACTGGTCATTCATTGGACGGTGGAAGGATACAGAGTTCAGCTATTGTTCCCCTATGGCCTAACGATCCTTTTTTTAGTTGTTTCAGGGTTTAGCTATTTTAAAAAAATCGGCCCCAAAAAAATTCCGCGATTCATATGGGGTACGGCTTATACCGCTATAGCGGTGATGCTGGCTGTAACAGCGATTCTTATGTATGCTTTTCCTGTATTTAAACTACCTGAACCCACAGGCGGATTTAAGGTAGGTACGCAAACCTTTCATTTCGTGGATACCCATAGGAAAGAGATTTACGGCGAAGACAGAGAGGGTCATAGAGAATTAATGGTTCAGGTATGGTATCCGGCTCAAGCGGGCACCGGCAAGTATGCTCCCTTTATTCCTGAACCCCGGATTTTAAGTTATATGGCCGCGGACTATGGACTTCCCGGGTTTACTTTTGGGCACCTGAGGTACGTATCCAGTCATACTTATTCGGGGGCTGAAGTCTCTCCGGCACAGAAATCATACCCGCTGATCCTTGCAAATCCCGGCAATGGCTCTTCCAGGTTCCTCCACACGTCGCAAGCTGAAGATCTCGCGAGTCACGGATATATCGTGGCTGTGATCGACCACACCTACAATACATTTGCCACCGAGTTTCCGGACGGGCGAATCACGACCAGCACCACCAACGACTTATTCTCACCCAGCAATGATTACCGGACAGGAATAGAAATTCGCGACAAGCTGGGAAAAGTCTTAACCGGGGATGTGGCGTTTGCGCTGGACCAATTCGAGCTCATCCAATCGGGGCAGATTCCAAGTCATATCAAAGGAAAGATTGATCTCGGTCATGTCGGGGTGTTCGGTCATTCCATCGGCGGAGCAACGGCCTATGACGCTGCTTACGATCCGCGAATCGCGGTTGGCATAGACCTTGATGGAGGGCTTTATCGTCTGCGGGACAGAGAGGGTCTGCGTAAGCCGTTTTTGTTCCTCAACTCGGAAAGCTATTTCGAAAAATTAAAAATGGTGATGGATAACCGGGTTTACACGGATGCAGAGCTTAGCCGTATGGGCTCGACTAGAGAGTGGGAGGATCAAGTCACGGAAGATAAAAAGTTGGAGCTTGAGCGGATGCGAGAAACGGTCGGAGTAGGGGGACGAGTCCTATATATCAAAAATACGGAGCATTTAAATTTTACCGACGTACAGTTTATTTCTCCGATTTTCAAAATGCTGGGCGTTACAGGAAAGATTGAGCCCCAAAGAGCAGACTCCGTGATCAATGCCTATATGCTGGATTTCTTCGATAGGTATCTGAAAAAGCAAGGCGGAAGCTTAATGAAAGGACCGGATAGCCGCTTTCCGGAGGTGAAGTTCGTAAATACGCTTTCATAAATAACGGAACAGGCTATCCCAGCCGAGCATAACTCTCCGATTGGTTGAAGCGTGGAGAGTCGGATGCTTGCTTGTCTAAAAGAAAAGGGCACGAACCAGCGCATTTCCGCTAGGGAAACGCGCTGATAGTGCCCATTTGCTTCTACATAAATTTCCGCTGCACCCTTTTACCGTCATAGGTAAAAAGGGCTTTTTTGTCTTCGACCACGGTCTGCAGGTGCACGGTGCGGCCCCAGAGTGCATAGATGTGCGGCAGGGTGCGCTCCAGGTACTTCAGATCCAGCTCGATGCTCTCATAGCGGTGGGCGATCAGCAGTTCCCCGTTGCGCTCATAATCCGCATCCTCAACGACAAGGTAAGGCGAGCCGCCATTGACCCGGGCCAGCACCAGCTGGTCACGGACATTTTCCCAGGCCTTGTCAGTGATTTTCCATTCCGGGCCCTTTTTCTCGAAGACGTACAGGTCCAGATCATTGACCAATTGCTTCGACAGATAGCTGCGGATAAAAGAGATGTCGGAGTCCAGCTCCCGGACCTCGAACATTTTGTCACGGTCCCAGCGGCGCTCGATGTCCTCAAAGATCTTCAGCCCCAGGTAGTAGGGATTGAGGCTCTGCCGGGAGGGCTGCACGACCGAGGAATTCAGCTTCGCGTATTCGATCGTCTCCTCAGGTGTCAGGTCCAGCTCGCGCATGATCCGCTGATGCCAGTAGGAAGCCCAGCCTTCGTTCATGATCTTGGTTTCCATCTGCGGCCAGAAATAGAGCATCTCGTCATGAAGCATCGTCATGATGTCGCGCTGCCAGTCTTCCAGCGCCGTCGAATACTGCTGGATGAACCAGACGATATCCTTCTCCGGCTCGGGCGGAAACTTACGCTTCCCGGCGGTTTCCGGTTCCGGACCGGCAGCCTTGCCGTTCTCCAGATCCCACAGCTCATCATAGGGATTGGCCGGGCCAGGAGTTCCGGGAGGCGTATCTTTACGTTCCTTCATCTTGGCTTCAAGCAGGTGGGTCTTGCCCAGCTTGCGGGGCTGGATCAGACTGGGGTCGATATGCTCCTGAACCGCCAGCACAGAATCAATGAAGCCCTCTACGGCATCCATGCCATAGGTGACCGAATAATCGGCGATCCGGTCTGCTGTGGCCGACATACTCTCCACCATGTCGCGGTTCGACATGGAGAAACGCATGTTGTTTTTGAAGAAATCGCAGTGGGCCAGCACATGCGCTACGATCAGCTTGTTCTGGACCAGCGAGTTGCCGTCCAGCAGGAACGCGTAGCAGGGGTTGGAGTTAATGACAAGCTCATAGATTTTGCTTAGACCAAAATCATATTGCGATTTCATCTTATGAAACGTCTTTCCGAAGCTCCAGTGCCCGAACCGGGTAGGCATCCCGTAGGCACCGAACGTGTAGATAATGTCAGCCGGGCATATCTCATAACGCATCGGGTAAAAATCCAGCCCAAATCCGGAAGCAATCTCCGTAATCTCGGCAATCGCCCGTTCCAGCGCCCTAATCTCATCTCCGGGCATGAATCCATCTCTCCCTCCAGCTTGGGCTTACACTGTAACCTATTCTGACAAGGCCGCCAAGGTTCTACGGCAACGTCCGGAATTGCTCTACTTATGTATATGGGAGGGGAGAGAGGTGTATGACGTTCTGAATAGTCTCTGGGGCAGCAGGGTTCTGCTGAGAATGCCTGAAAGTATAGAGCTGTTGTAAAAAGGATGAAGCAGCAGCCGATGAAGTTGACGCAGCATTTCATCTTTGGAAAATTGACTACAGGACAGAATACAAGCAAAGCAAAAAAAGATTAGGCATCTCACACCTAATCTTTTTCTTTGGTTGGATACATAACAAGCTCTGCCAAATTCCTTATACCGGCAGCTCCCGTTTAATTTTGCCAGTCGACCGTCACTGTGCCTACGCCGCTGGTTGGTGTTGTATACGTATGGTTGCTGCCGCCTTCCCAGTTGACGGTGGTGCCGTTCGACTTGACGAACTTGAATTGCAGCGCCGTCCCTGCGGGTACGCTGACGTCGAAATACCATGTTGGATAGGATGCTTCAACTACATTGTACATTGGGCCAATCGCACCAGAGACGTTCCAGGCACCAAGCTCAGCTACATTTCCGGCCAGGTATACCTTTGTTCCAAGGGCTGTGGTGGCGTTGTTGACTTTAAAGCGTACGGTGACCTGATCGGCCGTCAGTACATTGAAATTGCTGAAAGCATTGCTCTTCGTACTGGAAGCAGTGGCTACCGATACATTCGTCTTGCCGGCAGAGACACTTGGGATTTTCACTTTAATCTGGGAGTCTTCCCAGCTCACAATGTTTGAACCGGTGACAGCCGTAGTGCCGAAATACACCGTGCCCGCCGTGCTGCCAAAGCCGCGGCCGTCAATCGTCACGGTATTGCCCGGTTTGCCCATTGTCGGTCCGACATTGGCGATGGTCGGCGAAGTCTCTGCCGCCCCATATTGCCAAACCGCTGTTCCGCCGGCTGAAAGCGTGAAATTGGTCACAGAGCCGGTGCTGCCAACGGTAATTGAATTGCCGTTTAACAGGCCGCCCAGCACATCCGAATAGGTGCCCGCAGGTAGCGACGTCAACAGGTTCGAAATCGGATAAGGCGTGGACGTGTTGCGGTTGATAGCAACGAGGGCGACGCTTTTGCCGAATTTCCGTTCATAAATGAAGACGTCGTCATTGACCCAGCACTGTTTTGTCGTTCCGTAGGCAATAGCGGGATTAGACTTGCGCAGCGGGGCCAAGGCTTTAATCAGTTTGTAAGCTGTTGTGTTGGTGTTAAACCCTGTCATCATAGCCCGGTTATTCGGATCACCAACGCCGGTCATGTACTGCTCGGTACCATAGTAGATGGCCGGTACTCCGCGGGATGTCAGTGTAAGCGCCAGTGCTTGTTCGGTTGGCCGCGTGCTGGAACCCGCTACACTGAAGCGGTCCATATCATGATTGTCTATAAAGGTTACCATATTATTAATATAATCATAGCTGGATGCGGTAGACGCTAACACTGAGTTGAGATCGTTCATAGTTTCCGATTTGTCCTTGAATACTTCTCGAACTTCCTGAGCGTATGCGAAGTCTAGCAGGTTCATACCACTGTTGTTGGCAAAATTGACATTGTCCGTACTGGTCTCGTCAGGGCCAAGGAACCATTCACCGAAGGTGAAAACCGGATGACTGCCGCTATAGATGGAGGAGACGTAGCTTTTTTGCCAGCCCAATGGCATATGTTTCACTGCATCAAATCTGATTCCGTCTATACCGAGGCCAAGCCAGAGGTCTATAGCTTCCTTGAAATAGCTGTCAATCGTGCTGTTATTTTGATTGATGTCCGCCAGATCAAAGAGATTTCTGTAAATGCCATCTTCAATGGTGGAAAAATCCGTGCCGCCGTTGTGATGAAACAAACCGCTGGAGTCACTTCCATAAGCTCCGAGCAACGTGCCGTTATTATACAGCTTACCATTCTCGGCAAAGCTTGCGTTCGTGGACGAAGCCGGGCTGGTATGGTTTGGAGCAAAGTCGATAATGACCTTGATGTTATTCGCATGCGCTGTAGAGATCAGGTTTTGAAAATCGGTAAAGCTCCCGAAGGCAGCATTGGTTTTTTTGAAATCCCGGGGCCAGTATCCATGATAAGCTGTGTTGTTAACGCCGGAATAGTTGATGACAGAGGTGATGTTCTCCACAGGCTGAGAAATCCAAAGTGCCGTAACTCCCATACCGGTCAGGTAGCCGTCATTGATTTTATTGATGATTCCCTGCCAGTCGCCTCCAAAATACAGTTTTAAATTGGAATGATCGCTGCTGAATGCAGAACCTGTCGGATTGTTAGACGAATTGCCGTCTGCGAACCGGTCGGTCACAATTTGATAAACAACGTCCGTACTGTAATCAAGTTTGTTATTAACGCTTGTATCTGGGGAAGCCCATGCGGGCAATGCGGCACCCAGTACCATGCTCATCGAAAGCGATAGGGTTGTCAAAAGCTTTGAGTACGTTTTCATGATTCGAGTCTCCTTTTAAATGTTCCGTCTTTAATCATCGGATCGGTCCTGCTTTGCCTCCAGAAAAGCGGTGCGCAACCGCTTGGGAGCCGGCAGGGCCAATAAGACACTTACTTTATTCTTCTTCAGCATCTGCCTGTTTCACGGTGAACCGTATGCAATGATGAAAAAAATCGTTGCGCTTAGCAGACGCAAACAGAGGGTTATCTCTGCATCTTACGTTGAATCTAGTGACAAAAAATTTGTACAAATGACAGGAAACCGGTTTCCACACCAAAATACCACTCTATCAGGATCAAGTCAATGACTAAAATGGGATTATTTATAAAAAA